>JBFLYA010000376.1 GCA_040757115.1 bacterium
CTGATTCGCTGTCTTTTCCTTTTCCTCTGCCTCACCGAATTATTCATTCACGGTTGACCCTAAAATATCCTTTTTTCTTAATTCACAATTCAAGATGTGACCCCTGACCTGACCGTGACCCCTGACCTGACCTGACCACAAGATGTGACCCCTGACCTGACCCTGACCCCTGACCTGACCCCTGACCCTGCACGACCCCTGACCCTGCAGACCCCTGACCCTGCATGACCCCTGACCCTGCATGACCCCTGACCCTGCATGACCCCTGACCCTGACCTGACCCCTGACCCTGACCTGACCCCTGACCCTGACCGACCCCTGACCCTGCCCCTGCCCCTGCCCTCTTTCTTATCTTGCAGAAGGGTGGACCACCTCCATTCTTGCATCCTTTCTTGCAACGAAACTTGACCATAGCCCCAAGGACTTCGTAGCATTTGCTGTAATCCTTAAAGACTTTGCCAAAGCCCTCATCAGCAATAAATTCTGCAAACTTATCATATCTGCATACCCTCAGTTCTTTCCTGAGATCTCTTGCCAAATCAGGAATTTTGCCAGTATAGCCGTGGCAATCTCCGCAGTAGAGACCACAATATGCAATCAAATTTTTATCTTCCGCCTTCATCTTTTCTCCTCCTGCCACCTAACGATAAAGTTCAGGTGCGGCGGGGAGAATTACCACAAAAGTTTGATAGCAAGATAAAACTTTGAGAGACCACAAAACTCTGACCACGGCACAGTCCCCCGCCGTCAACTGCAACGCAGGGTTAGACAAAAGCTTTGATTCGCTGTCTTTTCCTTTTCCTCTGCCTCACCGAATTATTGTGCATTCCACATTCACGGTTGACCCTAAAATATCTCCCTTTTATTTTCTCACACAAAGAACACAAAGGTTTATTGTTTTATTCAATTCCTTTGTGACTTTGTGTCTCTGTGTGATTATTTTTATTAGTCTAACGATAAAATAACCTGCTCTGTCAGGTTCATTGTTTTGTTAGGTGTTTATAATCTTCTTCTGAGTTGTAGAACATTTTCCCCGGCCAATAATTGCTTCGATTCTATTCTTTAAGTCTTTGCGAGCTTGGTCAAAATCATCTTCTTTCCAAGTGATAAACTTATATTGCCTGACATCAAAATGAACTTCGTTGTTATCAACTTCATCTTGTTTGCACAACCAAATTACGGGTAATCCCATACCCAATGCATAGCCAGCTTCAAAATAAACACCGTCCCGTTGTCCTGTAAAATCAGCAACAACAAACTTGCTTCTTTTTATCATTGATATAATCTCATCATCTATACGATTTACATGCTCATGTTTATCTATACGCAAAGGTTTATAACCAGCATCTATTATTCCAGCCTCAATAACATTTCTTAAAAGAGGATCCAATTCTTTATCAAAACACATAGCTATAAAAGCAATTTGACTTTCTGGATTAATCTGACTCAATTCCTCAATATAAGCCCATCCTTCAGCGGTTATCTTATAATGATAATCTTTTGCTTCTTCCACCAGAAATTGCTTACACTTAACAAGATAATGATTAACTATAAAGGACAGTTCATCCTTATTTTGTGTCCATGAAACTCCATTAACCTCTGGATTTTGATAAACTTGAAAAGTTTGTCCTGGAACAGGGTATTTTCTAACTAAAAACCTCAATAACTTTTCAGCCTTTTCTGCAACAGTTGGGGTTTTTATTTTTCTAAGATGTTCTATCTGCTCGGGTGTGATCATTTTTCCTTTATTCTCTCTGAACCATCCTGAAATATTAGCTATCTCCAATTGAGTAAACGGGTAGTTTTTTATAATACTTCTATCATCTCTTGAAATTCTATAATCACTGCATCTTGGACAATCTACTATGTAGACTGTACCACCATCATCCCTATATTCTGCATCTAACGAACATATGAAACATTTACATTTAGAAATCATTTGTTTTCTCCATTTCTACATCTAACGATTGAGCTCACCTGCTGCGGGGCGGATTACCACCAAACTTTGTAAACAAGATAAAAGCTTAAGATACCACAAAACTCTAATTACGGCACAGCCCCCGCCGTCAACTGCAACGCAGGGTTAGACAAAAGCTCTGATTCGCTGTCTTTTCCTTTTCCTCTGCCTCACCGAATTATTGTGCATTCCACATTCACGGTTGACCCTAAAATATCTCCTTTTTATTTTCTCACACAAAGCCACAAAGAACACAAAGGTTTATTGTTTTATTCAATTCCTTTGTGACTTTGTGTCTCTGTGTGATTATTTTTATTATTCTAACGACTGAGCTCACCTGCCCGAGCGAAGCGATGGTCAAGTGCAGCGATGGGTTAGGTGGCACTTTCCGTATACCAATACCTTTTCCCTTTAAGGAATTCTTCGGCTCCTTTTTTCTTAAGTGTTATTAGATTCTTTATCCTGAAATCGGCAAGTAGTTGAGTAAAAAGGGGGGAGTGGGGTAAAAAAGAAGGCTATTTTGACAAATTGGGGAGAGAATTAAGGAAAAGATGAAGGGAATTAGATAACAGATAGGATTAAG
>JBFLYA010000377.1 GCA_040757115.1 bacterium
GTATCTACTACAAAGGTACCCGTTCCAACACCACTATTTCCATACAACTCTGCGGTATCCGTGCCGATAACGGCAATGGTGGCAGTGCCATCATAACCTGAAATTACCGTAGTATAAGTCCCAATATATACAGAGGTATAACCAGATTTCAAGGTAAAGGTAGCAAGGGTTATGGTTGAGGTGCCATTTTGAGTAACTGTGACTAATGGCGATATGCGTAATTCTTCAGAGGAAACGACAGTTATAATTACCGGTCCTCCTTTTGTCGGATCAGGTGTCGCAGAAATATCAAATGTAGGTCGTGTATTATCCACATATACTCGCATCAAATCCGAATAACCCCAATTCCCACTTAATTCTGTTGCCTTTATCTTTATCGTATGCCAACCATCTGTAAGCGTCCCTGTGAACCAATTATATGTCCCAGAACCAGTTTCGGTATATACTCCACCATCTATACTTATCCAACCGGATGTATTCGTCGCACCATCTACGGTAAATGTTACGGTTACTGTACTTCTCACCCTTAATCCCTCTGTTGGATAGGTTATAGCTATCGCTGGAAGGGTATTATCAACTCTAAATTCCGAACTGGTTGTACTACTTGCTAAATTTACTTCATCGGTAGCGGTTACTTTGACAGTGTAAGAACCATTATTTACCTCTTTAGTATTCCATATTATATTAAAGGGAGCACTTGTATCCTGACCAATTAGATACCACGAAATAGTATTAGTGGAATATTCAAATAATACCGAGGCTACATCTGGAGAATAAGTACCAACATTTATTATAATAGTTCCTCTAACCACCCCAGTTTCAGTAATAGTAGCAATAGAAATCATCGGGGCTGTATTATCAACCTCAATATTTGCATTTGTATCTGTCCCAACTACCGTTCCCTCCCCAGCAAAAGCTGTTGCCCTGATAATCCATGTTCCATCTGTAAATGCCTTTGTATTCCATAATGCACTCCAACCATCCGCTTTCGTTGTATCTGTATAAGAACCTATTGAGAAATCGCGTGGGTCATACCATGTAGTTCCTCCTGTACCAATTTCAAACTGCACCCTATCAGTATCGCTTGGTGCTGAAACTCGTATTGTTACTGTTCCTGTTATATGTGCATCTTCAAGTGGCTCTAAAATTACCAGACCAGCCAATGTATTATCTATCTGAACAACTCGTATTGTAGAATAACCAATATTACCTTCAACATCTTCCCCTCTAATTTGTAGTGTATGGGCACCATCTGGAATATCTTTTGTTACCCAAGTATAAGTTCCATAACCTGCTGAGTTCCATTGGGTTACCTCTCCTTTATTTTCACCGTCAATTAAAATAGTTGGTGTCCCATAAAACCATGTAGTTGCTTCCGTCCCGCAGAATATAACCGTAAGAGTTCCGTAAAGGATACTGGTCGTCGGTGGTGCCGTAATCTTAAACTCGGGTGCGGTATTATCTACTAATGTAGCCGCATAAGCGGTGTAAGTATTACCCACCTCATCCTTTGATGTCGCCTGAATTGTATATGTACCATCTTTTAGCCCAAGTGTATTCCACCAGATTCCAAATGGAGAGGTTACATCAATCCCAATTGAATATGTTCCCATTCCTGAACCACATTCAAAGAAAATTTCATCTATATCACCCGCTAATGAACTGATTGTAATCGTGCCTTGTTTTGAAATAGGTGACCTGACATTCACAGTTATAGTTGCCGCAGTATTATCTATTTCTATATCCGTTGATACCGCAGTTCCAAGTGTCTCGCTACCTGAATTATAAGCCCTTGCATAAACCTTATAATCCGATGCATCGGTAAAACTACCGGTAGTCCATGTTCCTGTCCAACCATCTACCCCATAAGTATCTGTGGTAGTAGCGAATGGCACACCCGTCAAACTCCATGTAGTCGAGGTATTTCCTCTGGCAATCCAGAATTCTACCCAAGCAGTATTTTGTGGTGCTGAAAGTCGCACTATCCAATCACCTCTGACATGAGCACCTGATGCTGGAGTAAGTATCACTACCTCTTCTAAAGAATTATCTACTAATACACATCTTATTTCAGAATAACCAATATTACCTGCCTCATCCATTGCCCTTATTTGAAGTAAATGTGTAGTATCCATAACACTAAGTGTATTCCAGGAATGTGTGCCATATTGAGGTGACCATTGAGAAACAGATGTCCATGTTCCACCATCAATAGAAATAGTTGGTGTGCCTGAAATAGAAGTAGTATCATCCCATGCCCTGAATACGACAGGGACAACATTTTGTAGTATTTTTGCTCCCGGTAAGGCACCATCAATCAAATCGATAGTAACTTGCGGGGCGGTATTATCCACCCGCACCTCTGAACTCGTGCTTGCCGTCAACCCAACTTCATCTACACTACTTGCCTTCACCGTATAACTCCCATCTTGCAAACCTATTGTATTCCAATCTGCCAGCCACGGGGCAATACTATCAATTAATATCGTGTAAGTCGCTGTTTCGTTTAACCGACTATATTCAAAC
>JBFLYA010000378.1 GCA_040757115.1 bacterium
GAAAGAGATAATTTTACATTTTGATATGTAATTTTTATATTTGCTTTTTGCATTTTGCTCTTTGGAGGAAATCCCTTTTGGACACCAAATCTGCATAGATTTCACTATTAGAGTTATTGTCAGACACCACCCAAAATTCCTGATGAAGTAGTGGAGGCAGACTATAAGAATTTTAAAGAAGGTAGAGATATGGATATAAAAAGGGTTAATAAATTAATTACCATTATGGAAGAGGAAAACCTATCAGAAGTAGAGATAGAGGATGAGGATTTTAAAGTTAAACTTAAAAAGCCTCAAGGTGGTGGGGTAATAGAATCTATATCTAAACCAAAAGGGTTACCTACACAAAAAATCCCCATTAAGGAATTAAAAAAGAAGGATTTGATTACCTTGACATCTCCAATGGTAGGTTTTTTTTATCTCTCACCAACTCCAACCTCTCCTCCTTATGTTAAAATTGGGGATAAGGTTACGCCAACAGATATAGTCTGTGCGATTGAAGTTATGGGAGTAATCAATGAGATAGAGGCAAAGACTTATGGTAAGATTAAGGAGATATTGGTTGAAGAGGGACATCCAGTCGAGTATGGTCAACCTCTATTTTTGATTAAACTAGGGGGAGAAGAAGATGTTTAAGAAAATTTTGATTGCAAATCGTGGCGAAATAGCCATAAGGATAATCCGCGCCGCCAAAGAATTGGGGATAAGAACTGTTGCGGTTTATTCTGATGCAGATAGGGATTCTTTACATTTACAATATGCGGATGAATCTATTTGTATTGGCCCGGCATCAAGTCAGGAAAGTTACCTGAACATTCCACAGGTAATTAGTGCGGCGATTATTACCGGGGCAGAGGCAATTCATCCGGGATATGGATTTCTGGCAGAAAATGCAAAATTTGCTGAAATTTGTGAGAGTCATCAAATTGGTTTTATTGGTCCCACTTCCCAGACTATTGCCAAAATGGGTGATAAAATCGAAGCACGACGCATAATGAAACATGCAGGTGTGCCAATTATTCCAGGTTCAACTAAACCAATTGAATCATCTAAAGATACCACCCGAATAATTGAAAAGATAGGCTATCCGGTGATGCTCAAGGCAACTGCTGGCGGTGGTGGTAAAGGGGTTCGGATTGTCTGGAATAAAGATGAATTACCGCGTGCCTTTGAAATTGCTTCTGCGGAGGCTAATGCCGCCTTTAAAAACCCATCTTTGTATATCGAACGCTATCTCCACGAACCCAGACATATTGAAGTTCAGATATTAGCGGATAAATATGGAAATATGGTTCATCTTGGTGAGCGGGAATGTTCTATTCAACATCGACATCAAAAATTAATTGAAGAATCACCTTCGTCAGCTGTCGATGAAAGATTACGAACGAAAATAACTGACGCGGCTTTAAAAGCCGCTAAAGCAGTTAAATACAGTAATGTCGGCACGATTGAATTTTTACTTGATAACGATAAAAACTTTTATTTTATTGAAATGAATACCCGAATCCAGGTTGAGCATCCGGTAACGGAATTTGTTACTGGAATTGATTTAATTAAAGAACAAATCTGTTTAGCCGACGGAGAAAAACTTCGATTTTCAAAAAAAGATATTAAACTCCGTGGTCATGCCCTCGAGTGCCGAATAAATGCCACTGACCCGGCTAATGGATTTTCTCCCTCTGCGGGTAAAATCGAAAACCTTATTTTACCAGGGGGCATTGGTGTCCGTGTGGATACCCATCTTTACCCAGGCTATACTATCCCACCTAATTATGACGCTTTGATTGCCAAAATTATTACTTATGGCTTAACTCGTGATGAGGCTATCGCCAGAATGAAAAGGGCACTGGAAGAATGTGTTATTGAAGGGATAAAAACTACTATCCCATTTCATCAAAAGGTACTGGAACAAGAAACATTTAAAAAAGGAGAAATACATACACACTTTTTATCTGGTATGATTAATATTTAAAGTAATTATTCAGCCACGGATAGGACGGATAAACAGCAGAGGTCAGAGGCGGATGTTCACCTCTAACGGGAAATTAGGGGGACCTCATCTGTGGCTAAAAGGACTAATCTTATGTCACTTATCGCTGTTTTAAAAGAGCGAGAAAAGAAAACGAAATCCTTAAAAGAAGATGCCTTCAAAGAGGCGAAGAGACTGGCATCACTTTTGAGAAAATATTATAAATTTGAAGTTTTCTATCTCTGTGGTTCACTTCTCTCTGATAAGTTCAGACGATATTCAGACATTGATATAGTGATAAAAGGTTTAAAATTTGAGGATTTCTTCAAAGCCTATGCCTTTCTCATCAAAGAAAGTAGTAACCGTTCAGGCTATATATCAAAAGTGTAAAAAAGGGGATAAGGAGATAAGAGTGATATGGAGATAAGATAATAGAAATAGATTGAAATTTATAGAAATAGGTAGAAATTGATTGTGGAAAACAA
>JBFLYA010000379.1 GCA_040757115.1 bacterium
TTGTGTTTGATGTCCAGTGTCTGAATCGCAGGGACAGAACTTTTTCCTTGACAAAAGGACAAAAATTTGATATTCTTTACCTAAAAGAAGGATAAATTATGTTCCCAAAAGAAAGACTCAAAGAAATCATAGTAGGTAATGGCGAATTTATCTTAAACCAGGTAGGCACAATTATCAAAAGGGAAGGGCTTTATCTTCCAGAAGGATTAAATAAGGTCATTGTATTATACGGAGTAAGGAGAAGCGGTAAAACATTCATCCTTTATGATTTATTCAGAACCTTCCAAGATTCTGCCTTGTATATTGATTTTGAGGATGAAAGATTGATTGATTTTAAGGTAAGTGATTTTGAAATCCTAAAAGAGGCTTTTTTAGAACTTAATCCACATCTTATAAATAAACCAAAAACATTTCTCTTCGACGAGATACAAAACATAAAGGATTGGGAAAGATTTGCCAGGCGAGCGGTTGAAAAAGAGAAAATAACCCTATTTGTAAGTGGTTCATCCTCTAAAATTATGCCAGAAGAGATACATACATCCCTGAGGGGAAGGGCATGGAGCATACAGATAAATCCATTTTCTTTCAAAGAATACCTCAAAACCCAAAATATCTTGTCAAACAAAGACTTTATTTATACAGAGAAGAAAATACTCATCAAAAACCATTTTAAAGATTACTTAAGATGGGGTGGTTTCCCAGAGATTATCTTAGGAAAGGGTGAGTTTGAGAAAGGTAAAATATTAAAGGAATATCTTGGCTCAATATTCTTTAAAGATTTAGTGGAAAGATTCAGAATAAATAATATCCCTCTTTTGGAACGATTAATCGATGCTCTATTTTCCTCATTCTCCCAAAGATTTTCACTCTCCTCTTTTTATAAGCAATATAAAGATAAACTTCCCTTCTCAAAGGATAGCCTGTTTAGTTATCATAAATACCTTCTTGAAAGTATGCTTATCTTTGAGGTAAGAAAATTTACTACATCTTCTTATAAAAGGATGAGGAATCCGGCTAAACTATATTTGGTAGATACAGGCATTACAAGAAGGATAACTCAACAAGACCTGGGTAGATTGTTAGAGAACATAGTCTTTTTAGAGTTAAGAAAATATACAGAGAATATCTTTTATTTTGAAGAGGAAAGGGAATGTGATTTTGTGGTAAATAAGGATGATAGACTATTTGCCTATCAGGTGTGTTATGAACTGAATGAAGAAAATAGAATCAGGGAATTGGAGGGATTAGTATCAGCTACACTACACATAGGATTAAAAGAGGGATGTATTTTAACCTATGACCAGGAGGAAGAATTATATAAGGATGGCGTCAGGATAAGGATAATGCCTGTCTGGAAATGGGTTATCGAAGATGCCAATCCTACTTAAAATCAGAACCAATAAGGGACAAAGTATGTGTTAGCTAATCAGAAATGGGGAAAGAAAATCAAAATAAAATAAGCACTAAATGGCTTCGCAATACTTCGTATTGGTGTCTGGGATTTATTTGATGTTTGCTCTACCACGCTTGGCTACTGCTTGCAAAAAACTTGATAAAAAGATGAAGACCGGGTAAATAATTAATAAGAATCAATACCCCACCTCTATCAAATATAATCCTTGCGGCGGGACAAGAGGACTTGCTTTTGCCCTATCCTTTGATTCTAAAATATGCTTAACATCTATCGGTGCTAATTTTTCACGACCAACATCTATCAAAGTCCCAACAATTGTCCGAATCATATTGAATAAAAAGGCGTTTGCCTTGATATTAAAAAATATAATCTCATTTTGTTCAGGAAACCAGAACTTGTTCGGGGTATTTTCCATCAACAAGTTGAGGCAGGCGTTAGTAGAAATACTAAGTTGTTGCACATCTCGGATAGGGTTTTTTACAGTTTTTATTTCTGAGGCAAAGGCACTGAAATCGTGAGTTCCAATCAGGAATTCACAGGCTTGACGCATCTTCTCTAAATTCAACTCAAATGGTAACCAATAGGTATAATGGCGATAAAATACATCAGGATATTTAGAATTAATGAGTAGATAGTGATATTTTCTATATTTAGCGGAAAAGCGGGCATGGAAGGTATCATCTACATAAGAGGCATCATAGACAACAATATCTTCGGGCAAATGGCTGTTTAGTGCCCTGGGAAATGCCTCGATTGGGATACGGGAATTCGTAAAGAAATTCACTACTTGAGTCCTCGCATGAACTTTCGCATCAGTTCTACTTGCACAGATGACTTTTATCTCCTCACCAGTCAATTCCTTTAAAGCCTTTTTTAATGTCCCACAAATCGTATTTACATCTGGTTGAATTGCCCAACCATGATAATTTGTTCCATCGTAAGATAGAATGAGTTTGATATTTTTCATCTGATTTTGTAACCGTTCAGGCTATATATCAAAAGTGTAAGAAAGGGGATAAGGAGATAAGGG
>JBFLYA010000380.1 GCA_040757115.1 bacterium
CTCTGTCCTCTGCCCTCTGCCTTCTGCTATTTATCCGTGCTAATTAAAGGCCTTTTAAGCCTGTGGATAACTTTTTCAAAAAGGGTCAAAAAAGTACTTGACTTTGCTTAGGAAATATCCGTGTCAATCAGTGGCTGAATAGTTACATTTTGCATTCAGTTTGCTTCACCGCATCATTTAAGGACATAGGTGGTTGCTCTTCCAACGCCTTTTGGGGTTAATAGGTTTAGTGTTTTTAATCTGGTTAATTCTCTCAGTGCTATATTTTAGCATTCTTGCAAATTTGCTTATCAAAACGAAATTCTTCTTCGGTGTTAGAAAAAGCAGAAACCGTTTCTACAATTTCTTTCCACTCATCGGTTCTGGAGTTTCGTGAATTTTCTATGATTCCTTTCTCCTTTAATCTTTGCGTTCTTTGCGGTCGATTTCTTTGCGTTCTTTGCGGTTAAAAAAGGATAAACCACAAAGGGCACAAAGTACTAACGCAAAGGACACAAAGGGAAGAAAGTAGGTGAAGCATTTTTTATCAACTCAACTTCAAAGGATAAGTTGCAAAAAAATCATCAGGCTTTTGAGCCTAATTTTGCCATCTTTGAGCAAAATAAACAAATTGATAAGGATTCAAATAGCCTCAATGGCTCCTTAAATTAACGAAACTCCACCGGTTGATTTTTTAAACTCAATATGTTTTGTTTCTTTCATATCTTTTCGAAAGCTCTTTGATTATAATTCCTTTTTCCCTTTATTAAATACTTTCATTTACCTCAAACGCCGATACCCTTTCAGATAGTATAATATATACCCTCAACGCTTGTCAATACTTTTTTACAGGAGTCAGGTCTGAAGAATAAAATTTTTTTATTCAGCCAAAAGTGTTTGGTAGAGGGAAAAAATCAGGAGGAAATAAGGGGAAAAAATAGAAAAAAAAGGGGGGGGTAACCACAAAAATGAGTAGACAAATTCCTCAAATTTATGGTAAAATAGAATGGGGGGTAAATATGGAACACCCGATTATTTCATGAGGTATCAAAGTACCAATCAAACCGTATTTGAAAGGGAACAGAAAGTAGGTTTTGTAAGTGGGCAAGAGTGGTGGCTTTGGTTCTGAAGTCTTCCAGAAGTTTTCGGGCAATATTCCTAATGCTACCGAAGACTTTTTGGATATCTTCTTCCTTAAGGAGACTGCCCTTTTCCATCAATTGGTTGATGATATGGGCAATCTGAAGTAAAAGATAAAAGTTTTTTGCAGCCAGTTCATCCTGGCTGTAGGCGTGTTCCATATTATACCCCCCGTTTTTTTGTGTGTTAAAGCCTTCGTTTTCAGTTTTCCATCTTAACCTCCCTCCTTGAGCTATTTCTTTAAAAGTAGCTTTATTAATTTCCAGATTGCTTATCCAGACAAATCTGGAATGTTCTTTCTTATTATCCTTACCTGGTTTTAATTCATTACATTCCAGGGCTCCTAAAAGATGATCTTGATAATCAATATCGTTAACCCAATGATAATCTTGCTCTATTTCATCTCTTTTTAAGTGAGCAATATTCTCCGGGCATAAGGATTTTAATGAGATATACTCCGCATAAGTGGCTGGCATAGAGCCTTCCTTAAAAGTAATTATATATTTCCACTTATTCTCCTTACAGATATCAAAAACAGGTTTCTTTAGATAAAGACTATCTAATGACAAACAGATAGGTAATTGGGGAAAGTCTCTTTTGAGATTTTCAGCCAGGCGATAAAATGCCTTAAGTTCACAATCTTGTTTATCATATTTTTCATTAGGGTTTTCTATAAATTCGCTTAAGATAGATAAAGCCAACCCATTGGCTCCTACCAGCTTAGCCTCCAAAACATTATGGTAGTAATATTCTTTACCATTAATCTTTGTCACTAAACAGTGTTCACAATGCCTCTCTTTGAAAAGTAAATGTCCTGTCCCATCTATGGTTATTAAATAATATCTTCCCAGTAACCTAAGTCTTTCTAAACACCTCATTCTGATAAGCCGATTAATCATCCTCCGCCTTAACTTACTAATCGACCCTATAACTAATCTTTCCAATAAATAAGCCAAAGTGCAATCATGAGCTACTTTGTCTAAGTTATCATTAGCTAAAAGGTTCAGATTTTCGATAAACTCTTTAGTGTTAAACTGAAAGTTAATCTGTCTGCGAGACTCCACCTTCATCATAAATAACAGAATTCCAATCCAAATAAGGAAAGGTAAAGGATAGTCTATCTTACTCTTGGGTGTGGCTACTTTTGGACGACGGTTAAAACAGCCTTCCTGTTCCTTTTTAAGGAATCAGCGATTTCGAAGCGGTAGTTTTTCCTACGATTCCATGGCTATTAGTGAGAGAGAAGAAGATTTTCTTCCTTTATTTATCAGGAGTTACGATTTTTAAGAGAAGGAGCGGCTAAATATATAATTGC
>JBFLYA010000381.1 GCA_040757115.1 bacterium
AATATATTTTTTATTTTAAAAAGTCTTTGTGCATCTGGCATACAAATTGCTACTTTTGAAGTATGATTCACTTTGAAGAATGATCTGATAAATTCTAAATAGAAGGAGGTGAAAAAGAATGAAAAAGCTCTTGATGTTTTTGTGCGTCGTGTCCCTCGTAGCGCTTTGGGCTCCGGCATTTGCTTTGACGGTAACGCCGCTGGACAGCGCCACTAATTTAGCCCAAAGTCTTGTGGGGCCGGGGGTCACAATATCGAATGTTACTTATACGGGAGCAAGCGCTGCATCGGGATATTTTACGGGTGGCCTTGCCGCTGGAATCGGCATTCAAAGCGGTATTGTCTTGACCTCTGGGTACGCTTCCCACCTGAATGGCACATCTAATACTTCAGACGCCATAACGGGTAATAATGGTTTGCCGGGTGCCGCCATGCTTAATAATTTGATCCCCGGGTATAGCACAAATGATGCCACGATTCTGGAGTTTGACTTTGTAAGTGCCGGGACCTCAGCTTATTTCAACTATGTCTTTGGTTCTGAAGAGTATAACGAATGGGTTAATTCAAGTTATAATGACGTGTTTGGCTTCTTTTTTAATGGAACGGCAGTTTCAGATAACGTGGCGCTTATTCCAGGGACATCGACAGCAGTTGCCATCAACAATGTAAACAACGGATCCAACTCTCTCTATTATAACGATAATGATCCTGGTGACCTATCTCCGATTCCATTTGCTTTTGAATATGACGGGTTTACCGACGTGTTTACAGCCAGCATACTAGGGCTGACTGCTGGGAATACATATCATCTGACATTGGCCATAGCAGATGCCGGTGATAGCGTTTTGGATTCTGGAGTTTTTTTACAGGCAAAAAGTTTTTCTCAAGATCCTGTGAACCCAGATGTTCCAGAGCCCGCGACCATGGTGTTGCTTGGTTCCGGTCTGGTTGGTCTGGCCGGGTTTGGACGGAAGAAGCTTTCCAAAAAAGTCTAAAAAGAGATAATCAAAAAAGCCATAAAAGCCATAAAAGCCACCTTGGGGATTCCCCCGAGGTGGCTTTTATATTATATTTACACTAATGGATGCGTTTTCTCGGGTTCTTTAATTTTGGGGGCAACTATTTGTATTATACTAACCATCTTTGCAAGGTCTCATCGTTTACCTTAATTCCATCTATCTCCATAAGCTTCTCAGATGCCGGCGTTAGCCCAAATCCCGGGGCTTCGCATTTCCTCCCTTTGGCAGAGGGAGGCCAGGAGGGATTTTTTAAAGAATATAAATGCCTGCCCCCGGTAATTTCCCTCCCCCGAAGACTTGCCTTGTCGTCCCTTTTGCCATTGACAAGGATAAAATATACTTGTACATATATGTGCAAGGAGGTGATCATTGTGCCGCAGTTAGCTATCTATATTGACGATCAGTTGGCCAAGAAACTGGATAAGGCCATAGAGGTCTCAAAGAAATCAAGATCCAAATGGGTTGCCGATTTGATCAGGGCAAGATTGGAAGATGAGTGGCCGGAAGGTTTTTTTGATCTGGCCGGCAGCTGGGAAGGCGACGAGGGTCCTCAAGAGATTATGGCCAAAATACGAAAGGGTTTAGGACAAACGGACAAAAGAGAGGATTTATCATCGTGATTCGATTATTGGATACCAATATCTGCATATATTTTTTGAATCAAACCTCGGAAAGAATAATCGGACGGTTTCAAAATCTGTCACCTTCACAAATAAAGTTGCCTTCAATCACCGTAGCAGAATTGTATTATGGTGCGGAAAAAAGTAAGGCCAGGGCAAAAAACCGGGAAAGGGTCAAACGTTTCGTTTCCACCCTTGAAATCATTCCGTTTGACCAAAAGGCATGTGACACCTATGCGAAAGTTCGATGTGCCCTTGAGAAATCAGGAACTCCCGTAGGACCTATGGATCTTCTAATTGCCTCAATCGGCCTCGCCCATAACTTCGTGCTGGTTACGAATAATGTGAAAGAGTTTGAAAGGGTGAAGGGGTTAAAGCTCGAAAATTGGCTTTGAGTTCAAGACACAACGAGATCAAAACATTATAGAATTAGTAAATCACAAAGCCGTTCACGAATTCCTTCGTGTCTTCGTGGCAAATTTGGTTCCGGCTTGTCCGCGTCAGGGCAGAAAAAATACACGCAATGGCAGAAAGAAGTAAAAAGGTACTTTTCAAGAAAGTGGAACTATTTTTCATAAAAGTGGAAATACTTTTCCACTAAAGAGAAAACCTTTTCCATTCAGCTAAAGATGATCTGCCATCTCCTGCGCTAACTATCCGTAAATAATATATTTTTTATTTTAAAAAGTCTTTGTGCATCTGGCATACAAATTGCTACTTTTGAAGTATGATTCACTTTGAAGAATGATCTGATAAATTCTAAATAGAAGGAGG
>JBFLYA010000382.1 GCA_040757115.1 bacterium
TGTGGAAAACAACAAATTTCCATAAATTTCTATTAGTTTCTATTAATTTCAATTTTTTTAATAATATCTCCCTATCTCCTTAATCTCCACATCTCCTTTTGTTACACCACCTGAACGCTTACAAAAAGGCTTAAAAAACAGTTAGTCAAAAGTAAGTATTAAAAGATTAATAAACAACGAAAGACCCGAAATGCACAAAAAAAGGAAATTTCTGTCTCTGCGAAATTTTCCTTGACTTTTAACTATTTTTATGTAATAATATCTTCTGCTATGATTGATTTACATACTCATTCTCTTTTATCTGATGGAGTTCTGTTACCTTCAGAATTAGCCAGTCGAGCCGAAGAAAAAGGGATAGATGTTTTAGCCATTACTGACCATGTAGATGATTCTAACATAGATTTTGTTATCCCAAGACTCCTCTACGCCTGTGATGAGTTAAATAAAGTAATGAAGATAAAACTTATTCCTGGTTGTGAGTTGACTCATATTCCACCAGTATTAATTAGTAAATTAGCCACAAGGGCAAGGAATATGGGGGCAAGGCTAATTATTGTTCATGGGGAGACACTTGTTGAACCGGTAACCAAAGGAACTAATATGGCGGCTTTACATAGCGATATAGATATTCTGGCACACCCGGGATTGTTAACCAAAGAAGAAACTCAATTGGCTAAAACTCGAAATATTGCTTTAGAGATTACTACACGGAGAGGACATTGTCTTACTAATGGACATGTAGTAAAAATGGCACAATTAGCCGGTGCCAAATTAATCTTAAATTCCGATGCCCATCAAATAGAAGACTTAATTGACCTTTCCTTTGCACAAGGAGTAGCCAGAGGAGCAGGGATAGAAGATTTTAACCTATTATTAGCCAATTCACAAGAAATTGTTGATAGAATATGAATGGTAACTACTTACCATTCACCAGTTACCAATTCCTAAATAGGGTTCTGCAAAATAGGATTTGGGAGAGACAACAAATAAATATCAAATATCAAAAAGCAAAATTACAAATCAAATTTCAAAATTGGTAAGTTGCCAAAGAATAACGCTGAAAGGAAAGAGATAATTTTACTGAACTTTGGCAAATTTGCAAATTCGCTGAAAAACTTAAAACTAAAAGCGTAAAACCAAAAACCGTTGATAGTTTGTAGTTGATAGTTTATAGTAGATAGTTGAAGAACTATAGACTATAAACTATAAACCATAAACTATAAACGAGTTTTGCATTTTGCTCTTTGAAGGAAATTGATAAAAATAGAGGTTTTAAATACCCGCTTAAAAACTACAGTTTCTTAGTTTTGCAGAACTCTAATTCCTAAATTAGGGTTTCATGAAATTAAGAGCAAATAATCGGTTAATTGGTAATTGATTAAATATCCTCGTCGTGAGCTCAGCCGAACGGTATTTAATTACCATTCACCAGTTACCATTTACCAAATGAAAGGAGGTTTATCAAAAATGGATTGGGGAATGAAGAATCGTCTATCACAATTAATTCAACCAGATGGTCGATGCTTTTTCATGCCAATAGACCATGGGTATTTTCAGGGTCCAACACGAAAGCTTGAAAAGCCAGGAGAGACCATCAAACCACTTCTCCCCTATTACGATGCACTATTTGTTACAAGAGGGGTATTACGCAGTTGTATCGATCCGAGTAACACTAAACCAATTATTCTCCGTGTCTCTGGAGGCACAAGTATGGTGGGGGAAGACCTGGCTAATGAAGGCATCACTACCAGTATGAAAGATGCTGTGCGACTTAATGTCGCCGCGATAGGCATTTCTGTTTTTGTTGGCAGTGCTTATGAACATCAAACATTATTAAATCTAAGCAAACTCGTAGATGAAGGCGAAGAATATGGTATGCCAGTAATGGCGGTAACTGCGGTAGGTAAAGAATTAGAAAAGCGTGATGCCCGCTATTTAGCCTTAGCCTGCCGTATTTGTGCCGAATTAGGCGCTAAAGTGGTCAAGACATACTGGTGTGAAAATTTTGAAAAGGTAGTTCAGGGTTGTCCAGTGCCAGTGATTATGGCTGGTGGACCTAAAGTAGAAACGGATAAGGAAGTATTTGAGTTTGTCTATGATGGCATGCAAAAAGGTGCAATTGGTGTAAATCTGGGCAGAAATATCTGGCAAAATGAACATCCAGTAGCAATGATTAAAGCCCTGCGAGCTATTGTTCACGAAAATGCCAGTGTCGAGGATGCAGTAGAGATATTTAATATGAATAGTCAGTGATTGTGCACGAATTATTGCTCATTCTTCATTTTTCGTAACCGTTCAGGCTATATATCAAAAGTGTAAGAAAGGGGATAAGGAGATAAGAGTGATATGGAGATAAGATAATAGAAATAGATTGAAATTTATAGAAATAGGTAGAAATTGATTGTGGAA
>JBFLYA010000383.1 GCA_040757115.1 bacterium
TTTTTTTAATAATATCTCCCTATCTCCTTAATCTCCACATCTCCTTTTGTTACACCACCTGAACGCTTACATAGATTTTAATTTTTTCTCTGCGTCTCTGTGTCTCTGCGGTGAACGGTTACCAAAAATTTATCATTGACATTTTAACTGAATTAGTGTATCCTTTATATCTTACTATGAATAATGAAAAAAGTTTTGAGGAAATAGTAGAAGAAATTGTCCAGAAAGACCATCGCTATAAAGCAGAATCTTATTCTTTTGTTATGTCTGCTTTAGGATTTACTCAAAATAAATTAAAAAGAAACGGACATGTTAGTGGACAAGAGCTTTTAAAAGGTATCCAGGATGTGGCATTAGAACTTTTTGGACCAATGGCTCGCACCGTTTTTGAACACTGGGGAATATACAAAACTGAGGATTTTGGACATATTGTTTTCAATATGGTTAATTCTGGATTAATGGGTAAGACAGATAGCGATAGTATCGATGATTTTAAGGATATATATGATTTTAAGAAGGTTTTTGATGAAGCCCCATTTCCAAAAATAAACCTGAAATCTACCACTAAAAAATTAAGTTGCAAAATATAAAATTTATATGTTATAATTAAAAAGTGAAAAGTGATTATTGTTCACTGACTACTAACTACTAACTACTTTTATAAGGAGGATATTTCGATGTTTAATACTTTACGCAAAAAAGCCAAATTTGTATTCTGGATAATTATCGTTACCTTTGTGGCGATGATATTTGTTTCCTGGGGAATGGATTACGGCGGTCAATATTTTAGACCGCAGATAGCAACGATAGATGGTAAAATAATCTCACCTGAAGAGTTTCAGATAGCCTATAGAAATTATCTGGATAATCTTAAAAAGGTGTATGGAGAGGATTTTGACGCTGAAAGCATCCCTGATTTAAGAAAGACAATTATTGAAAGTCTGGTAAGGCGACAGGTCTTGCTGAATAATGCAAAACGACTGGGGATACAAGTTAGCGTAGATGAGATACGAAATGAGGTAATGAAATCCTTTGAAGATGCTAATACCTACAATCAATATGTTCAAGGTGCTCACCCACTCTGGTGGAAAATGAAAGAAAAAGAGGCAATTCAAGATATATTGGTTAATAAGACACGAAATTTGGTTGTCAATCAGGTTAAAGTGAGTCAGGTTGAGTTAAATAACTATTATAAAAAAGAATATGAGAGTGCACATCTTAAGCAGATTTTGATTGACCCAAAACAATTTGTGCCATTTAAAGAGGTAGAAAAATATTACAATGAGAATGTTGAGGATGAATTTATGAAACCGGGTAAAATTCGGGTAAGGCATATCCTCATTGGTGTGCCTGAAGGTGCACCGCAAGACCAGGATACTGCCGCCAGAAGTAAAGCAGAAGATTTACTTAAACAATTAAATGAAGGAGCTGATTTTGCCACATTAGCCGCTCAACATTCTAATTGTGCCAGCCGAGAAAGAGGCGGTGACTTAGGTTATTTTGGCGAAGGGGATATGGTGGCAGAGTTTGAAAAAGCCGCTTACAAACTTGAAAAGAAAGGCGATTTAAGCCCTGTTGTCAAAACTAAATTTGGCTACCATATTATTAAATTAGAAGATAAATTAAAGGATGAACCAAGAGAATTGAAGGATGTTGAGGAGAAAATTCGGGGGTTTCTGGTGACTAAAAAAGAAGAGAAAAAGGCACATAAAAAGGCTAAAGAAATACTTAAACAAGTAAAACTGCCAGGGGCTAAGTTTGAGCAGATTGCTCAAACACTCTCTCACGCTAAAAGCGCCCTACAAGGCGGCGATTTAGGCATAGTCCCAAAAAGATTCCTTGACCCTGACATCGGCACAAAAACATTGGAATCCCTCAGTAAAGAGGTTGGTATAGTTGGATTTGGAATAAATCCTGATTTCTCAAAAAAGGCTTTTGAATTAGAAGAATCAAAGATTAGCGAGATAATTGAAACCTCATTAGGCTATCATATTGTTAAAATGGTAGAAAAGATAGCCCCAAAAGAAGAGGATTTTAAAAAGGATTATAATCAAATCCTGGCTAATTGCTTCTACGAAAAAAGGCAAAAGGTCGCAGATGACTGGGTTGCTTATCTTGAAAGTAAGGCAAAGATTGTTAAAAATATAGAATAAAAGGGATTTCGGGACTCGGGGCTCGGGGCTCGGGATTCGGGAATAAAAGA
Organism: bacterium; assembly: GCA_040757115.1. NCBI lineage: Bacteria > bacterium. The sequence continues at coordinate 2,204 of JBFLYA010000383.1, forward strand.
ATTCCCTAATCCCGAGTCCCGAACCCTGATTTTCAGGGGAAACGGTCATGAGCCAAGGCTCACAAAGGGCAATGAAAATGGGAGAAGGACAACCCCCTAACCCCCTTTATTAAGGGGGAATATGTGTTCTAAACCAGAGGATACGAGTCTGTGGATACTATACTAATTCGCTA
>JBFLYA010000384.1 GCA_040757115.1 bacterium
TGCCTTCTGTCCTCTGCCCTCTGCCCTCTGCTTTCTGCCCTCTGCCTTCTGTCCTCTGCCTTCTGTCCTCTGCCTTCTGACCTCTGCCTTTTGTCCTCTGCCTTCTGTCCTCTGCCCTCTGCCCTCTGTCCTCTGTGAACCTAGAAAAGCCCAGTCACTTCGCCTGTGTTCACATCCACATCTACCCTTCTAAATGCGGGATTAGAGCTTGTTCCGGGCATCAGACTAATAGTCCCTGTGCAAGGACAAAGGAACTTTGCTCCGGCAAATATCAACAGGTCACGCACTGGTAGAATCCAACCTTTAGGAACACCTTTCAATGTTGGGTCGTGGGTAAGGCTCAAATGGGTTTTAACCATCATCGTTGCAAAATCCTGCATTTCTGGGTCACTTTCTACTGCCTTTGCTTTAGCCTCTGTCTCAGGTGTCCAGGAAACTCCATCTGCACCGTATATTTCTTTAGCAATCAAATCAACCCTTTGTCGAAGTGGCATTTCCATTGGATAGAGGAATTTAAAATCAACTTTTTCATTGCAGGCATCAATAATGGCATCTGCAAGTTCCAGGGCACCTTCTCCACCCATCAACCAGTGTTTACCCAGTGCACAGCGAGCCCCTGCTTCTTCAACATATTTACGCACCAGAGCAATTTCTTCATTGGTATCGGTATGGAAAGAGTTAATGCAAACTACAGGCTTTGCCCCTGATTTTTTCACATTTTTTATGTGATGGAGTAGATTTTCAATTCCTTTTTCAAGCAATCCTAAATTCTCCTTGGTGTATTCTTCAGGAAGAGGTCTGCCAGGAACGACAGTTGGTCCTCCACCGTGCATTTTTAATGCCCTTATTGTGGCAACGATTACAACCGCATTAGGAGTAAGTCCACTAAATCGGCATTTTACATTCCAAAATTTTTCAAAACCTATATCTGCACCAAAACCACTCTCAGTTACATGGTAATCAAACATCTTCAAACCAATACGGTCAGCAATGATAGATGATTGACCGACGGCAATATTGGCAAATGGTCCTGCATGCACCATAACTGGTTGATATTCTGCGGTTGACATCAAAGTAGGATTAATCGTATGTCTCATCCAGGCACACATTGCACCAGCAACTTCTAAATCATTGGTAGTTACCGGCTTACCATGTTTATCATAAGCCACGATGATTTTAGATAATCGTTCGCGTAAATCCTTAAGGTCTCGGACAATAGAAAGAATAGCCATCAACTCAGAACTTACCGTAATGCCAAACTTTGACTGCATCATAAACCCATGTTTTTTATCACCAATACCGATAATGATATTGCGTAGTGCCTGGGCACAGAAATCAATTACCCAACCCATTTCTACCCTTTTTGGGTCAATATCTAATCGTTTCATCTTACTATGTTTTAAAAGCTCTTCATCTGTGTAATTTGCCTCATGTTGCATCCTGGCTGTCATAGCGACCATAGCTAAATTATGGGCATTAGCAATGGCATCAATATCGCCTGTTAATCCAAGGGAAAACTCAGTCATTGGAATAAGCAAGGCATTGCCACCGCCTGCGGCTGTGCCTTTGATATTCATTGTTGGTCCACCAGAAGGCTGACGGATACAACCACCAACATTCATACCCCTTTTACCTAAACCTTCTATCAAACCCAGGGTAGTCGTCGTCTTCCCTTCACCTAACGGCGTGGGGGTAATCGCCGTTACATCGATGTATTTACCCTCAGGTTTATCTTTAAGTCGCTCAATAATTTTTAGAAAATCAAGTCTGGCTATCCTTCCATAAGTAATCACCTCATCCTTTTTAAGCCCTAATTTTTCCTTCCATTGTTCAGGTGTCGGCATCTTCTTTTCTGTCTCTCTGGCAATCTCCCAATCCTGTAATTTTGTTGCATCATAAGCCATTTTTTTTAAAATCCTCCTTTTGTTTTGGTAAATAGTCACTGGTAAATGGTAATTAGTTACCAATTGCCAGTTATTTATTTTTTTGTGAAGTCCTATTTTTTAATTATTAGTTATCAATTGATAGATTGTGAATTATACCATATTGATTTGAAAAATGTCAAGTAATTTTTTGGAGGGTGTTGAAAAAGTCGTTTTTTAGGAAAGGGTAGTTTTTGGAGAGGTGAATTTTCTAAAAACTGCAAAACTGCCTCCCTCTTTGAATTTAAACCTCTCCTTTTTAACCTTTCGAGGGTCGGACCTGTTCTAACCCCGCATCAGAAGTAGGATTAGAGAGATTATGTAATAATTACACCTCCCATCCTTAAATCCTTCCCTTATCTCTTTGTCCTCCCCTTTAATCTTTCCTTAAAATCAATATTTTTGTTTAGGAATATTCTTA
>JBFLYA010000385.1 GCA_040757115.1 bacterium
ACTAACTGCCCATTACCATAGACATACGAAGTTTTACTGGTAATAGTTACCTTCTCTGCCGGTGGTGATTCTAACTTCTGGACTACCCGCACTATTTCGTATGCCTTGCCATTGGCAAGTAATGTCTGACTAATTCCTATTCCCTCTTTTCCTCGCTCATCTTCTATCCCTGCCTTTACCCAGGAATCTACGCGTTGCAAGTCTTTATACTGAAATATTATTGAACCGTCTACATTCAGTATTACCTGAAATGTCTCTTTTTTATCACCTGGCGAGTACAATGGTACATCTTCCCAACTCATTACCCATTTATCACCTAAATCTTTGTAAGTAATCTTACCACCGGCATAAGGATTCAAATCCCTGAAGAACGGTGCTATCTCTATTATCAGGAATGCTTAATTTTCAAAGAGCAATTAAGAAAAACTAAATTTTACTATTCCTTTTATTAACAATAAGTTATGTCTAATGTGAATTCTATAATCAAGGTTTGATCCCACTATCTATCCACTATCTACCCTTCTTTTTTCAAACTAACCCAAACAGAAGGAGTAAAATAATATCTCCGATGTTGGACCCAAATAATAAAAGGAGATGGGACAATTTCATATCCTCCTATTCTAATACTCTTTTTAGTCTCTACATCTATAATATAAAGTGTACTTTCATGTCCCTTCATCCCTGTCTCTCTACCATATAAAATAAACTTACTATCCGGTGACCAAAGTAAATCACCCCAGAGGTCCCCTATTGCCCTTATATAGGAGTCCCTCCATGAAACTTCCCCTTTAATGAGAAGTTCTTTACCACTACCATCAGGGTTAAGAAGATAAGCATCACCATCTTTGTCTTTATAAGCTATCTTTCTACCATCAGGAGACCAACTTGGACATCTCCCTTCAGCTATTTTTATCGTCTCTTTGGTATTTATATCCATAATCTTGATTTCATAATGTGTTGGAGGTTTATCAAAAAAAACCTTTTCGGGAGATTCATCTTTTGCAGATTCATAAACAATTTTATTCCCATCAGGAGACCACGCTTGGGAAGAGATCCCCAAACAAGGAGCAGTAGTAAGAAATTTCGTCTCACCAGTTTCAATATCAATAATATACAAATTCTCGATACACTTTATTGTATCCGGATGATCTTTCTTCCAACCCTCCGAATAACTTACGGTAAAAGCAATTAATTTGCCTGAGGGTGACCAGGAAGTACACCAGATATCACTACACCCTGGAAACAACTCTTTTGCTGAAAACAACTCTTTTAGACCACTTCCATCACTGTTAATTATATATAGACCCTTCCAACTACAACAAAAGGCAAATTTTAATCCATCAATAGAGGAGGATAAAGAATTACAAGTCATTTTTAACTTACTGATACGATATAAGTTACCTCCTTTTTCCAGAGAGACTCTTATTATTCCATTTTCATACCAAGAATTATTTATTCCTGCTATACACCAATTATTCTCTTTCTCAAGCCTGACTAATTGTCTTCTTAATCCCATGAGTAATCCTCCTTCTGAGGGGGGAATCACCGATGTAATTAAAATTATGGATACTATAATAGAAAGTCCCACTTTTTTTATCAATTTTCTTACCATGGTGTCCACCCATTTGGCCAGCCGGGTGTCCACCCCATACCTGGAGGAATGTTGGGGTCAGACCGTGAATGTTGAATGTAGAAGAAACTACTTTCTACATTCACGGTCTAACCCCCATCCTACCCCCTGTGGTTGACTCAAGAAAATACAATTTGACTACCTTACCCACCATCTAAAAAATAATTTATACCACCATGAATTTATTGGTTTTGCTCCGTAAAGAAATCGGTCTGATTTATCATAATATTCATAAAAACGAACAATGATTCTATAATGTTGTGGCTGTGTTGCATAAAGCAAATAAATGTCCCTGCCACATTTACTTAACCACATAGCCATATCTATATTCCAATCTCGTTTACCCAAATATGTTTTATATTTTTCTTCAAGTTTTTTTATTTCAAGTGTATCAATAACAACAGTTACTCCAGCAAGTTTACCATCTACAAATTCTAATTCCCATCTACTACCAGTATTATCATTTCTAATATATTGATAACTACCAATAGTATGTGTACCGAAGCTAATATTTGAAGTAGTTAATTTATTCAATACTTGGTTATATGAATCACCATAAAAGTAAGTTCCAAGTCCTATCTCTTCAAGTAGATAAACCTTATTAAGATCAGAGTTTGATTTATAACTATGTGTACAACCAATAGTAAAAATTAAAAAAATCCA
>JBFLYA010000386.1 GCA_040757115.1 bacterium
TCTGTCCTATCCTCATCAAATTCAGCCTGCTTAACTTCTCCTGCAACTCCTCATAACTCGTTAATTTACCCATCCTTTTGCCTCCTTTATTCTGATATTTGGTCATAAATCTTTAATGACCTGGTTTAGCTGGTAGGCTGGAGGGCAAAGCCTCCAACCCCCAATCGTCGCCAAATTTGTTAGACAACATAACAAATTCTTTTAAACCATACGTCTTTCTCGTAGTTAGCGACCCCGTATAGTTGCTCTATGGTAGAGAGAAGTTTCTATTTATACACAAGCACATACCTTAAGGAATTCTTCTTCAAATGAGAGTAACCCCATTTTCTTGAAGCGGTGTATAGGGAAGCGTTTGTTGTCAGTCCTCCACTTTCTTGAAAACTTGAAGCTTCTCAGCCTCATACGCAACCAACAGTCTAATCTTCGATATGTCTTCTGCATATCGCCAAGCCAAAAGTAATTGACATTCCCTCTGATGACAGGATTTAACTTATCAATAACGGTCTTAAGATTAACTCCTTGTGTGCGTTTAGTTATTTCTCTGATGTTGTCCTTGAGCTTACCCAGTGACTTATCTCTTATTCCCTTATACTTGCCACTGAATTTATATCCAAGAAACCCGAAACCTCTTTTGAAATTAGTTAGCTTGGTTTTATCCTCGCTTAATTTCAATCCAAGTTTTCCTTCGACAATCTCTTTGACTAAGGATAGGGCGACAGGTAGTTGAGCCTCTGTCTTTGTCATAACCATAAAGTCATCGGCATATCTGACAAACTTATATCCTGCCTTTTCCAGCTCCTTGTCAATAACATCTCCCACAAGGTTTGCCAGTAACGGAGATATGACCCCACCTTGAGGTGTGCCTTCGTTTGTCTCATAGAAGATATTATCTTCCATTACCCCTGCCTTGAGCATATTGGTAATACTGTTTAACACCCAACCATCAGCAATTTTTTCACGCAGTCTATCCAGTATAAGTTTATGGGGTATGGTGTCATAGAATGCCAATATCAGCATCTAAAACATATCTATACCCTTGTTCCTTATACTCTTCCACCCTCTTGATAGCATCGTGACAGCTTCTTTTAGGTCTAAATCCAAAACTGTTATCTGAGAATTCGTTCTCAAATATAGGTTCTATGATTTGCCTAAATGCCTGCTGTATAACCCTGTCTCGGACAATTGGAATGCCTAATGGTCTCTTGTCATTCCTGCCTTTAGGTATATATACCCTTAAAACAGGAGAAGGTTTGTATATCTCTGTCTTTAGCTCACGATGAATATTTATGATATTCATCTCCAGATTAGCCTCAAACTGCTTTATACTTACCCTGTCAAGACCTGCTTTGCCTTTATTCTTCTTTACCTGTTGAAAGGCAGAATAAAGGTTATTTAGACTGAATACCTTGTCCCTTAATGAATGCCACTTATGCATCTCTTTAAACTTTTCCTCCTGGATAGTCTCCGAATTGTCCATTTATCAACCGTGTTTCCCCAGTTTACCCCTTCTGATACTTCTGATACGGCAGAGGTTACCGCTTTTGTTCAGATTATCAGTGGTTATACCTGCTGAGCGTATTAAATGGACATCTTTGGCTACCTCCTATACGGTTATGTTCCTTCATCCTGATTTTCTCAAGATTACTATGAACAATGCTGACGACTCTAAAGATGGACATTTGAGAGATAAACATCCATCACCACCTCATAAAGATTGGATTTCGGATTTCCCTTATACCGCTCTCTTAGTCTTAATTAAAAGACAAGATGTGAGTCCTCCTTTGGTCATATGGATTACCCATTTTCCTTCCGTGATGTATGTTTAAACGCATTACCCAGAGATGCTTTAACCTAACCTATTTTTACACCTCCGACAAGGACATTGCCAGTGCTTCGCTGAGAAAGGGCAGTTGGCACGAGTTAATACGCCATAATCATACACCCCAATAGGTCATCTGTAATTCGTCACTCCATCATATCACCTCACGATGATACCCTGTCTTTCTGTAGATACGAATTGCTCCTTTATCTACATAATTACAAACTTCTATACAAGGATTAGGTTTGCATAGGTGGTATTCCCAACCACTCGGGTATCCCATACTTCAAAGCACACCTTAACTCGAATCTCTCCTACATACAATCTAACTAATCTGCTTGAACCTGCATATCCTAACCCATTTATCTCTCGAAATAGTCGACTGGCGGTCAACATCGGTTCTCCTTCTATCTTCATCCGTAGA
>JBFLYA010000387.1 GCA_040757115.1 bacterium
TCTGCCCTCTGCCTTCTGCCTTCTGCCCTCTGCTATTTATCCGTGCTAATCCGTGTTAATCAGTGGCTGAATAGTTACATTTTCGGATTTTTTTTCAAAAGAGCCGAATTTTCTATTGACACAAGGATAAAATTTGTGGTAACATATCCTCACAATGGGCACAAATGGATATAATATCCAAAACACTCAAAAAAGCAATTTCCTATCAGTTAAAATTAAAAATTTGGATGATATTGTGTTTGATATTTTGGGTCTCACTCAGGCAGAGCGGGATGAGGTGTATTGGGCAGTCTGCGAACTGGCCAAAAATAGACTGGAAAAGGCAAGGAATGTGTGAGGGATGATAATTGCATATTCTGTAGCCGTTCAGATAGTAATTCACCGCAGAGACGCAAGAATTTCCAGAGAAGACATGGAAATACATAGGACCTGCTTGCCGAATGTTCAGCAGGCAAGCCAGATTTGTTAATCAATTTGTAATCGTTCAGGTAACAGGAATAATATTGAATATCGAATGTAGAATACTGAATGTAGAATGATGAAGTTTCTGGATTTTTCTGTTTGGCCGTTTTTATACTTTGAACATTCTACATTCGATATTCTACATTCTACATTCAATATTTTGTAAGTGTTCCGAAATCTCAATCAATATTAGTAACTCAAGACCTGAACGGTTACATCAATTTTAATGTTGTTGTACTCAAGAGCTTGCACTGATGAAAATCAGAGATGGAATTGTTGCGTATCGTAAATAGATTTTCCCCTCTTGAGAGGGGTTAGGGGTGTGTTTTTCTCTGCGTCTCTGTGTCTGTGCGGTGAACAGTTACATTTCTCATTTTACACGATTATCTTAGGTAAATATCATGTTTTTAGTTCTACTTTGCAGTTTGGTTTATGGAGAAACTACATTAATGAATGAGTTAGAAAAGAATCTCAGAATCCATGTAGAAAAGCTTGCTTTAGATATTGGTGAACGCAATTTTGCTAAATATGAGGAATTAGAAAAAGCAGCTGATTACATTATGAGTGAGTTTAGCAGATATGGCTATACTTTTAAACTCCAGCAGTATCAAATTGAAGGAAGAATTTATAAAAATATTATTGTTAGTTTAAAAGGGACTAAAGAGCCTGACAAGATTATAATTATTGGTGCACATTATGATTCTGTATTGGGCACTCCTGGTGCTGATGACAATGCATCGGCAGTAGCAGGATTATTAGAATTAGCTCGGCTTGTGAGTCTTAAAGAGAAACCTGCTAAAACAATCAAATTTATTGCCTTTACGAATGAGGAACCACCATTTTTTCAAACAGGACAGATGGGTAGTATGATATATGCAAAAGAGGCTTATAGATATAAAGAGAAGATTGAGGCGATGATATGTTTAGAGATGATTGGTTATTTTAGGCAAGAAAAGAATTCACAAACCTATCCTTTCCCACTTAATTTCTTTTATCCTGATACTGGAAATTTTATCGCAGTGGTAGGCAATAGAGCCTCTAAGAAATTAGTAAATAAGGTAACTTCTGCTTTTAAGAAGCATTCTAACTTCCCAATAGAATCAATAGCTGCCTTTTCAATTGTTCCAGGGATTGATTTTTCCGACCATGCATCATTCTGGGAATATGGATACGAGGCAGTAATGATTACCGATACTGCATTTTATCGCAATCCTCATTACCATAGCCCGACAGATTTACCTCATACACTGCATTATCAGGATTTAGCAGAAGTTGTTAAAGGACTTTATTATGTAATTTTAGAGCTTACGGGAAAGTAATTGTAGTAGTAATTTACTACAGGATAAAGCAGATTGTTCTCTATCTTCTGTCCAATGAGATGATAATATTTTAATATTTTTTTCTTGTTGTCAACCACTTTTATAAACTTTTTTACTTGTATTACAGAAGAGCGTTGCGTAGGACATAAAGTTATATCTATGGTCTCTGGCATTGTGTTACCTCATTTCTTGCCATCTTTTTGTATTTCTTGACATTTTGGAGTCCCAAAAGACAACCCAGAGGGTCATTAACCAAATGTTAAACAATAGGATACCGGTGCGAAATATTCCACAAGGAGTTTAATGCAAATATCAAAATGTCCAAATCAAAAGGACAAAGCAAAATGCAAAAATACTTGTAAGGCAATAAAAAAAATCAAATATTAAAAATCAAAAATAAGAATAAAAGAATTCCTTAATTTTGATATTTGCTCTTTGATTTTTGATATGATATTTGATA
>JBFLYA010000388.1 GCA_040757115.1 bacterium
TCCTAATGCTTCAGCAACATATCTCTGTCGTTTCCCCTGAGCAAGCAAAACTATTGCTTGAATCTTTATTCGAACTCGTCCATCTCTCATTTTTTTGCTATCTTGGCTAATTCTTCAACTGAAACATCACTTCGCACTCTTTGCCATCCCATATAGTTCACCTCCTTAGAACTATATATCGGCAAAAAGATGCAAAAACTTTATAGAATTGATATAAGCTGTGTTAGACGATGTTGCGCCAACTTTCTACACCTTTTGTTCTTTTAGTAACCGGTTATTAATTTCTTGAAGAATTCCTTCTTCTCGCAATCTTAGGCAAATTGAGCAACCTGCAAAACGAATACTCTCCTTCATTAAACCTATTTCATTAAGTAACTTGCTGGTCATTTTGTTTTTATATTTATCAATTACTCCAAAAATTGATAACCTTTGTATTTCTTTAATAATTGGTCGGTTCGCAAAGAATGATTCCATCACTTTAAAATTAAGTTTACCAATTTCAGATATTACGAACCAATTATATCAATTTTAGTTAATTTCTGCCTCTTTAATAAGCCTTATATCTTAACGCCTATGGGTCAACAACTCCCTAAGCCCCTTTATTAAGGGGGAATATTTGCTTCTTATTCGTGTGCATTCGTGTTGACAAAAAGGCAAAAACTTTATAGAATTGATATTACACCCCATTTGTGGAATACAATAATAGTATTTACTGCCCCATGAAATATAATAATTTGGTGAGTTTCCACAAACAGAAAGTTTTCTTAGCAATTCTCTATTATTCATTATATAGAAATCTTCTTCATTTTTAATAATTTTTGAAGTGATCATCCTGTTTAACAATATCTCTCGATATGGACCAAGACTAATTTTGTCAGTTGAGTCAATTTTAACATAACAAGCTTGGTTTTCTATACCAACTGCTCTTCCCCATATCATAAAATCATTTATATCGTATTGAACTCCTTGTTTTGCATAGATTTCCCAAATATGAAAAGGGCAAGGTTGCAAAGCAACCGCAGAGTTCTGAACCCCGCCGTAAATGTTCATTTCTTACAAGCCTATTCTTCCAGACTTCTGCCATAGATGGCTGCAATCACCAGGCCTCCAAGCAAGAGGAATACAATGCCATGCAACCAGCCAACCACAACCATCATAAAAGATACTGGACTCATCGTATAGAAGAACAGTTCTCCCGCCAGTCTGGTAATAAGCCAGAGGGTTAATCCAAACATTAACCCTTTCTTGATACCTTCACCTGGAATACCTCGGTAGAGAATGGCAAATCCAAGTGAGATCATCAGGCCATTTAGGATATCGGCCAAGGGCATTCCGATCCTCCATATTGGATCATTTATTGATCTCCATAGATGTTGATATTGACTGGTCCACTTAGCAAATAATGCACCATAGAACAACCAGCCACATACCTCTCCAATAATTCCACATGTTAACCCGCCTAAGAACCACCTTAATACTTTCATCTTACCTTCCTCCTTCTTTCTTTTCTTTTTATCAAAGTCCTGGCAACCAATGCGCCAAGCTTTTTTGCTTCTTCTAAATTCTTTGGGTTCTTCACACCACCTTTCGCATCTACACTAAAAACCTTGTTGTTTATTCTTGGCTGATAAAATCTAAGCAGCCAGGCATATTTCCTTAATGGCTTTAAAACCCAATTGGTAGAATTATCAAAGGATGTGCCAATTATACTGAAGGGCTTGCCAGATAAAGTCCAGACAAAATCCTTATCAACCTCACTTGATGAATACACAATCATCATCAACCTCTCGATCAAGGCAGTGAACTTTGAGGGAATTGGGGTATAAAGGGGAATACAAGCAATTATTCCATCTGCCTCAACCATCCTTTGAAAAACCTCTTCAAAGTCATCATCTTCAATTATACATTTATGGGGCTTTTTAGCACAACCATAATATTCTACCTGTTGCACACCTGAATAACAGGCTTTGCAGGGCTTTATCTCAAGCTCAGCTAAATGTAATATTTCTGTCTCTATGGATTTGTTTTCTTCCTTTACTCCTTCAAAAGCGGCTTTAAGTAGCTCATACGAATTGCCATCCTTTCTTTGTGAACCATTAATGCCTAAGATTTTCATTTTTGCTTTCTCCATTTTTTATACCCCAAATCTTTTTGCACAGATTTGCAAGATGTTTCATTGTTATAAATTATAATCCCATTTCTTTTTTGGTATCAGGTTATTTACTTTACAAAGTTTATC
>JBFLYA010000389.1 GCA_040757115.1 bacterium
ACTTGGGACTCGGGAAGAAAGAAACTCTCAGCAATTCCCCCTTAATAAAGGGGGTTAGGGGGTTGTCCTTCTCCCATTTTCATTGCCCTTTGTGAGCCTTGGCTCATGTCCGTTTCTCCTGAAAATATCCGCAGATTTCGCAGAGGACACAGATTTTTAATTTTTTGTCTCCCCGCTGGCGGGATTAAGGGGTTAGGGGATTCTTTTATTCCCGAGCCCCGAGTCCCGAATCCCGAGTCCCTTAATTTTCATCGTCGTTTGTGTCCACGCTGTAGGCATGAGCGTTTTCCTTGTTTTTGGTAATTACTTATTATTATACCACAATACTTCTCATATTGTCAATACTTTTGACTGTTCCACTTTCTCCTTTTCCCACTTTTACATTTTTCTCACTTATAGATTTCCCAAAGAATCATTATCAATCCCATTATCCAGCAATACCCTGCGAAGATAATTAATTTTCCTTGTTTGACTATCTTCAAAAGCACCTTAATTGCCAGATAGCCGCTTATAAAGGCAGATAAAACACCTATGATAAAGAGATATAAACTCTCTATTTCTACATCTTTCAGTTGTAAAATAGTTGCACCTAAAATGACCGGTAAGGCAATTAAGAAGGCATAATTAGGGGCTAAATCTTTATTTAACCCACGATATAACCCAGCTGTAATCGTTATCCCGGAACGGGAAATACCTGGGGCAAGTGCTAATGCCTGGGCGACACCAATAAATAAGGCGTCCTGGACGGTCATATTTAAAATATCCTTTTTACCATTTAGATTACGCTGACCTATGGCTAATATAAACCCTGTCCCTAACAGGAAAAATCCTACCGCTAAAGGGCTTTTGAATAATGCTTCAATATAATCTTCAAGAAATATTCCCACCAGGCATGCTGGAATTGTAGTCAGGATGATTAAAAAAACTAATCTTTTATAATCGTCATTCTGGACGCTTTTAAATTCCCTTTTAAAAAAAATATCATTTGATATTTCACCGCAGGCACGGATAAGTTTCAAAATATCCTTCCAGTAGATTAACATCAATGATAGGAATGTGCCAAAATGTAACATAGTATCAAAACTAAGTGATGGTTTTGCAATCTGTAGTAATTCTGGCACAATGACGAGATGAGCCGAGGAGCTTACCGGAATAAATTCTGTTACTCCTTGAACTATACCTAAAATCAACGCATCAAAAATATCCATATTTTCTCTTTGACCTCCTTATAAAGTAACCGTTCAGGGGGTATTTACCGCAGAGACGCAGAGGAACAGAGAAGACATAGAAATAAATCAGATAACAGAAAAGATTATTGAGGCAGACATGGAAATACATAGGACGTGCTTGCCGAATGTTCAGCAGGCAAGCCAGAATTGTTGCGTATCGTAAATAGATTTTAATTTTTTTCTCTGCGTCTCTGTGTCTCTGCGGTGAACAGTTACGAAAGTTGAAATTGGAAATTAGAAATTGGGCTTTTACTTCCTTCCTTAATTTCTAATTTCGAATTTCCAATTTTAACTTCATTTTCTGTAACCGTTCAGAGATATAGCCACAGAGTCACAGAGAACACAGAGGGAATATATAACTACGAATGAACACGAATAATAAAAAGATTTGTAGTGCGAGGCTTTAGCTTCGCTTCTGGCAAGCAGGAAGGCGAACCTAATGGTTTTTGCAAAATTAACTTCCACTTTTCTGGAATACCATAAAATAAATTAAAAATCAAACATCAAAATGTAAAATTACAAATCAAAAATCAAAATATTCTCCAGCTACTTTGTTAATTTACAAGTATTTTTGCATTTTGCATTGTAATTTTGATATTTGCATTTTGATATTTACATTAAAGTTCTTCTTGCTATCGCTCTCCCCAAAAGAGGAACCTATTTATGAAAAAGCAATAAGGTTCGCACTACATTTATCGAATGTCAGAGGTTAATTCGTGTCCTTATGTGGCTAATTTCTCTAATTCTCTGTGAACTCTGTGCCTCTGTGGCTGAACGGTTACAAATTTTGCTTACTGATAATTATACAGAATTTATTAAATTTGTCAAGTTGATTAATCGCAATCTGTGATTCAGACAGTAGACTATATAGCAGTTATTATTCAAAATTTTACTTAGAAATGCCGATAAGTATAGTAAATATTAACCAAAACTTCACATTAGTATGGTTGATAGTTGATAGTTGATGGTTGATGGTTGATGTCCAGTGTCTGAATCACAGCAGTTACAA
>JBFLYA010000390.1 GCA_040757115.1 bacterium
ACAAGATTTTGCCACTACAAATGGATTTTTTAAATATTTAATTTTCTAACTCACTGATATTATTGATATTTCATTTTTAAAAATGGCAAAAATTAGACCAAAATGGTCATTTTAGTATGAAGTTGGGGTATGCTTTAAAAATGTAGAAAGGGCTCTGGGTATCGGGTTCTGGGTCATAATCTCCACCAAATAATAGGAATATCTCCCATAGTTTCTGTGATTCCTCAAAACGCTCTGCCGGAGATAAAGCATACCAATCTAAAACCTCATCATCTATCAAGACTCTTTCAATATCTTTAACATTTGATAATATTTTCCCCATCCTATTCACTTAAAAACCAAAATAATTTTTTATTGGCAATTAGTTTCATCTAATTACCTACGCTAATTATACCATATAAAATTACACTCGTCAATAAAAAACATATTGAAAAAAAAATCTTGACATATTTTAATTTTAGTATATAATATAAAATTAGTTATGAAGCTATTTTCAAAGACAAAATTAAAGGCTTACTTTTTTACCGGATTATTTACTTCTTTACCAGTAATGGCAACGGTAGTTGTTGGGTGGTTTATTTTAAAGTTTGTTATAAACTTACTAAGTTTGCCTCTTTCTGGTCTTTTAGATTTAAAACTCCCAGCCATTAAATTAATTGTTCCATTAGCCGGCTTAATAATTACGATTATGGTTATTTTAGTCATAGGTCTTTTGATGGCAAGTTTCATCGGGAAAACTATTATTGCGTGGTTTGAGGAACTTTTAGCTCGTGTCCCGATAGTAAGTAATATTTACACAGGTTTTAAGCAATTGATAGAAATATTCCTGATGAGAGGCAAAGAATCCTTTTCACGAGTAGTATTAGTTGAATATCCGCGTAAAGGGATTTACGCCGTAGGATTTGTCACCTCCGAGGCAAACCCACAAATAGGCAACTCTACGGGTAAAGAAGTGGTTAATATTTATCTCCCAACAGCGTTAAATATTGCCTCTGGATTTTTAATTGTTGCACCTGTGAGTGAAATTATACCGTTAAATATCTCTGTGGAAGAAGGTTTAAAGTTAGTCATTTCAGGAGGTTTTATTGTTCCTTCAGATAAATTCCAGTTACCAAATGAAGTCTCTCGGATAAAAATATCAGAGAAGGTAGAGGAGATAAGAGGGAATATGAGCAAATTACAAAATTCCAAATCACAAATTCCAAAAGACAAATAAATTCCAATGACCAAAATTCAAAATTCCAAACCATAATAGGACACAGATTTTCGCAGATTATCAGCATAATAAAAAAATTAAATAATTCAGCCACACAGGCATTAACTCGGTTATTCATCGCATTTTATTTGATTCCCGGCACCGACAGGAACAAACCCTGTCCCTACAACAAAAAAAATCCGTGTTTCATCCGTGTTCATCTGTGGCTAATATGTTTAAAATCTTGAAAATCTGCGGAATTCATCTTGTGTCTAACAAAAAGAATGAACTTTGGAATTTGGCGATTGGAATTTGGAATTTATTTGGGATTTGGTGCTTGGAATTTGGAATTTTGACTGCATCCGTCTGGTAAAAGATGTAGGTAAAGATTTTAAGCTGGGGGGTAAAACATAAACATAAGTAACTGTAACTGTGGTAAAATCAAGGGTTAATTTTATCCGAGAGCGTTCCAAACTCAAAAGGGGGTGTGAGAGCAAATGAAGAAAGATGAGTTAATAAAGAGGGTTGCCTCAAAAATAAATCTTGATAAAAAAGAAGCGAAGCAGGTAGTTGATGTTATTTTAAAGAGTATTATAAATGGATTAAATAAGGACAAGAGATTAGAAATAAGGGGATTAGGCGTTTTTGTGGTAAAAGATAGAGCACCGCGGCAAGGGAGAATAATCTCTACGGGTAAGAAAGTGCCTATTCCTGCACGAAGGGTGCCTGTATTTATCCCGGGTAAGATATTGAAAAGAATAGTAAATAAGTAACTATTCAGCCACTGATTGACAGGGATTAGCACGGATAAGTAGCAGAGGGCAGAGGGCAGAAGGCAAAAGGCAGAGGATAGAAGGAGGAAAAACCTTCAGCCTAATTACGGACACGGAAAACGGACAGGGATTACGAATTTTTGTAACCGTTCAGGCTATATATCAAAAGTGTAAGAAAGGGGATAAGGAGATAAGAGTGATATGGAGATAAGATAATAGAAATAGATTGAAATTTATAGAAATAGGTAGAAATTGATTGTGG
>JBFLYA010000391.1 GCA_040757115.1 bacterium
CCACAATCAATTTCTACCTATTTCTATAAATTTCAATCTATTTCTATTATCTTATCTCCATATCACTCTTATCTCCTTATCCCCTTTCTTACACTTTTGATATATAGCCTGAACGGTTACGAATTTTTGAATCCTTACACGATCTTGAAGTAAAAATACTCGAATATATCCAATCGTTGCACCTGACCGCCAACAGCGGGCGGTTTTTTCAAAGTTCTGTGCCCTATCAAAGTTTAGTTGTTTTCCAAAGTTTTGTGGTGTATACTGTTGGCGGCAGGTGAGCTCTATCGTTGTGGTTATGAAGTTGATATGGAAGTCTGCTCCCCTGATTAAATCAGGGGTTAACCCTAACCCTTTCACCAAAAACTCCTAAATATATCCCCTTATCTCCTTTATCTCCTTTTTTTACACAGGTCTAAAGTTACCTGCACAGGTGAAAAGAATTTCGGATTTTGGATTTTTGTAAGCATTCCAATATTCTGGTGTTTCTGTGTTTTGGTGTCTGGGCTACATAGACTACCAGACACATAGACACCACGCACCAGACCACTTGAACGGTTACGATTTTTCAATCCACAATTTACAATTCGCAATCTGCAATCAAATAATTCCTAATTTTTTACCCACAAGCTTAAATTTATCCAGGGCGATTTCGAGTTGTCTTTGAGATAGGGTAGCGATGACACTTACCCGAATTAGAGAGGATTCCTTTGAAACTGCTGGTGGGACAACAGGATTCACTATTATCCCTTCTTCTTCTAACAAACCAGCGGTTTTAAAGGTTATTTCGTCGTTACCAATGATGACAGGGATAATGGGGGTTACTGTTTCTTCCAGGGTAAATCCTAATTCCATTAACCCTTTTTTCATAAAGTTAGCATTATGATGTAGTTGTTGTAGTAATTGTGGTTCTTCTTCTAATACTTCAAGACCAGCAATGACAGTAGCGGCTATAGCCGGTGGGGGGCTGGCTGTGAAGATAAAGGCTCTTGAGTTAAGTTTTAAGAAAGCAATTATTTGAGCAGTTGCACCAGTAAATCCACCTATGGTAGCAAAGGTTTTACTGAATGTGCCGCAGATGAGGTCTATTTGCCCTTCCATATTGTAATACTCAAGTATGCCATGTCCTTTGTCACCTAAGACGCCGCTGCCATGTGCATCATCTACCATAACTTTAGCACCATATTTATCTGCCACCTGCTTTATCTGCGGGAGATTAGCCAGTGTGCCTTTCATACTGAAGACACCATCAGTAACAATAAGCTTATTCCTGGAAGGGTCAACTGTAGCGAGTTCTTCTTCAAGATTTGTCATATTGTTATGTTGGTATATCTTTACTTCTGCCTTTGACAGGCGACAGCCTTCTATAATACTGGCATGATTTAATTCATCACTAAATATCATATCTCCTTCTTTAACCAGGGCCGCAATGGTTCCCATCATAGTCATAAATCCTGTGCTAAAAACGATTGTATCTTCAGTGCCTTTAAATTGTGCGAGTTTTTTCTCCAGCCGATTATGTAAGGTAGTAGTGCCGGTAAGCACCCGTGAGCTACACGCACCTGTGCCATATTCCTGGATAGCCTTGATAGTTGCAGAGATAACCTTTGGATGAGTGGCTAATCCCAGATAATTATTTGACCCCAGCAAAATCATCTCCTTACCTTTCATTCTCACCAACGGTGCTGGTGCACTTTCCATCTCCCGAAGGTAAAAGAATTGGTGATGAGATTTTAGGTAGTCTATTTTTTTATTGAACTCATAACATTTATCGAAAAGCCCCATTTTTGTTCTCCTGAAAATAAGGAAGTAGAAAGTAGAGAGTAGAGAGTAGAAAGTAAAGAAAACATCACTCCTCACGCTTATCGCCCCATCTCCCACTTTCTATCTCCTATCTACTATTTTCATCTTCATTTGTGAACTAACGGTTCATGAGCGTTCTCCTGAAAATAGCCGTAAGAATAGAACACGGATGACACGGATTAAACGGATGAGCACGGATTTTTTATTTTTTAGTAATCGGATTGAGCGGATTAATCGGATTTCTTTTCTGTTTTTTTATCTGCTCAATCCGCTAAATCCGCTTACTACTTATTTACTGATAGGAATTTGCTTTTTGAGGATTTTTTGCTTCGCAACATTTTGCGGACGCAACATTCTCGCTTTGCTCGAATTCGGATGTTACCTTCACTTTTGCCCATTAGGGAAATATTA
>JBFLYA010000392.1 GCA_040757115.1 bacterium
AATCGAGAGTGGGGACATTTGGAATCAACCCCTTTCTTGAAATGGAGAACAGCATATTGTCTCACTTGAGCTAAAATAAAAATAAGGACTTTATGCCCCTAAAACTAAAAAACTTGAACATCGAGTTATAGATATTCTAAGGGATAACCCAGTGGCATTAAATGAGTTTGGCAAGGGAGAATTTGAGATAAAAAGATTCCTGGATGACTACAAAATTTTATACAAGGATGTCGAAAAATACCATCTTGCCATTCTAACACCAGGGAAAGAGATAAATGAGTTTGTTAAGACAGGGTTTGGCAACCCTTATATCCCAGGAAGCTCAATCAAAGGAGCTCTGAGAACGGTAATCTTATGGCATCTCATAAAGAATTCACCACCAGATAAAATTAATGATAGATTAGACGAAATACTTAACAACCCTAAGGTAAAAAAAGAACAAGCAGATAATCTTCTTGATAAATATCTATTTGGGAAAGATGATAAATATCTATTTGGGAAAGAGCCGAACTATGATTTTTTAAGAGGATTACAGGTAGGGGATGTGGAGTTTGAAATAAAAAACCTTGCTGTAGAAGAGATAAGAACCTTAACCCTTACTAATGCTGATAACTATGGCTGGAAAAGGTGGCAGACTTTTGCTGAAGTGCTTCCTTTATCTGAATCTGTTAGCTCGTTGGTAAATATAGAGATAGATAATTTTTTATTCGAGCATCCAAAGGCAAAGGGAATACTCAAATTTGACCATAAAAAAGGATACCTTACCCAAATCCCTAAGATGTGCAATGATTATGCCAGGGTGTTTATCCAAAATGAGATTAAATTCTTTGCTGACTGCAAAATGCAACCACTTAAAAAATATTACGAAGAATTGTTAGCTAAAATACCTACTGACCACAGAAAAGGGGTTCTCCTTCATTTAGGTTGGGGAAGTGGTTGGCGAGGAATGACAGGAAATTATTTAGATAACCAGATGTTAAGAAGATTTAGAGGTAAATTCCGGATGGGGAAATCAATAAAAAATCCTCGTACTGGTAAATGGGAACAATTCCCTATCTTCCCAAAGACGCGCAGGATTGTTTTTAGAGATAATCAACCAGCCTATCCGTTGGGCTGGATAATGATGGAAGAAAAGTGAGGTGTAAATTAATGGCAAAGGCATTGTTTTATCCCATTGGTAATAGTGATATTCAGGTAAATTCTCATTTACGATTTGAAAGATTCTATGAAGTTACGCAGAAACTTGCTCAACTACTGAAAGATGAAGTAAAAAAGTGTAACGGGAAACTTAAGAGGATTTCCCAAGGACAAGGGATTGAATTTCAATTCATAAAAGAAGAAATCGAAGACTTGCAAGGAAAAGCTAATACAATAACCTTTCCAATATTCGCTCCATTAATGGAACATCTAAAAAACCGTGGTATTGATAGTCTTTATCTCATTGCTACCTCCCAGCAACCTTCACCACAGCGACAAGATACTATCTGGGCGGCTGAATTAATCAAAATCTATGCCCAACAGAGTTATAAAATTTCAAAGGTGGAAATTATTAAAATCACAAATAATCCATCAGACTACAACCTGATGAGTAAATTCTTTAAGGATTTGTTTAAACAGATGTTTCCTGAGATCAATACAAATCTTGAAAATTATGCCTTCCTTACCACTGGAACACCAGCTATGACTACTTCAATAGCTCTAAATATGGTAAGTCTTCCTGTCAAACATCTTTATGTTAGTCGAGAAGATTCAAAGATTTATGAGGTGAATGTATTTTCTGAGTTAAATCGTGAGAGATACATAGCCATCGTAACGCCTCTAATCCTCAATTATGAATATGGCCAGGCCATAAAGGTTATTCAACAGTCACCACTAAGGGCTAACTTTCAGTTGGTAAATTTACTGGAGGTAATGAAAGAGCGAGTCTTATTCAATTTTGATAAAGCGATGGAGTTAATCCACCTTTGTCAAGAAGAGCTCAGGAAGGAATTTACTGACCTTTCTAATCTTGCACAAAAAGAAGAGAAGGCTATTCTCTTAGAATTCCTTGCCCTTATAGAATTGAACTTTAAGAAGGGAGATTATCTAATACTCGATGTTCAAGTTTTTTAGTTTTAGGGGCATAAAGTCCTTATTTTTATTTTAGCTCAAGTGAGACAATATGCTGTTCTCCATTTCAAGAAAGGGGTTGATTCCAAATGTCCCCACTCT
>JBFLYA010000393.1 GCA_040757115.1 bacterium
ACTTTAAGCGAGTTTTAACAGAAACCTTCTATAGAGATTCTAAACAACATATAGGATTAGGCCAATATCAAATGCGTAAGTTTAATGGTATCATTAGACACTGGCACCTTGTATTTACAGCATATATTTTACTAATCTTAGTAAATCTCCAATCTGAAGGTAATAAAGAACGTAAAACCATTGGAGAAATTTGCAATTGGGTCAGACAACTGTTTTTCAAAGAGCTTTTAATTTGGAGTTATCAACAAGGCAAAACCGGAAAATCTATTGATTCTGTATTGACAACTCTCTAAAAAACGCAAAAGTTTAGTTACTTTAATAAACTTGACAAGGCACTACCTTTTATATCAAATTGTTAAAGGAGCCCCATCTTTACATATTATTAAATTCCTATCAGTAAATAGATGCGTAACTTCTCTACGTATTATTTTACCACTAATAGTTTTGGGCAAGGAATCGAATATTTTAATTTGAGCTGGAATCATGTAATATGGTATATGTTTTTTGCAGAGTTCTATAATTTCTTTAATTAGCCGTTGTTCAACAACATGATTATTGGGAACAACAGCTGCCACAATAATAAAATCCTGGGTACCATCACTAATACTGGTAACTGAAACTTCCTTAACATTCTCATGTTTAGCAATAATCTTTTCAATCTCAACAGGACTTATTTTATTCCCTCCAATTATTAGAAACTCGGATTTGCGGGATACAAAATACACATAGCCATCTTCGTCCATTTTAACGATATCCTGGGTATGCATCCATCCATCCCGAAACATAATTGCATTCTCAGAAGAATTGTTATAATAACCACGTACCATCATACCTCGTTCTTTGTAACTGTCCTTTACAATCAATTCTCCGGGCTCATTGGCTTTACAGAGCTCACCATTATCATTAATAATTTTAAAATCAATACCAGGTAAAATATTCCCCATCGAATTTATTTTTGTTTTATTTTTATTAAATGTAATATAACCTACTTCTGTAAGACCATACACTTGGTTAATGTACACATCATATTTGCTTTTAAATTTTTCTATTATTGCTTCATCTAAAGGAGATCCGCCACAAATATAATAGCGTAGAGAGGATAAGTCAATTTTAGTCTTTAGATTAACAGAATTGAATAATTCGCATAGAAAAGGTAAGGATGCATAAAATGTAATTTTTTCCGTAGATAATATATTGAGGATTTTTCTAGGATTCAAGGTAGTCGTATTTTCTAGATATAGTGTAGCGCCCACGAATAAAGTTGTAAAGGATAGATCAAGAATACCTAGGCTGTGTGCAAAAACAACTGTACATAGTATTTTATCGGCAGGATTTATTTCAAATATATTAATCATATTCCATACTTGATTTATAAGTATATCCTGTGAAAAAATAATTTTCTTGGCAGACCCTGTGGAACCAGAGGAAAAAATAATAGTAAAATCTTCCTTTAAAAATTCATTTGGAGTATAGATATAATTTTCATTTTTTATCCAATGAGTTTGAGCCCAAAAAGGAATTTCAATTGTTTTTAGTTTGGATGTTGGAAATGCTTCTTGTATTACAGAAACCAAAATAGCACTGAGCTGTTTTGAACAGGCCACTATTTTCGGATTGAATTCCTTAATAATATTATGGTAGTTGTCTTTTGACAACCTAACATCGATAGGAATGATCCGAATATTGCTTAAAGAGGCAGATATATAATGTGCAAGATAATCAACGGAATTTTCAAAGCAAATACATATAATATCATTTTCTACCACACCATGAATTGATAATGCGTCGGCTAAATCCTGAATAATCTTGTTTAGTTCACAATAAGTAACCTCAATGTCCGGAGTGATAATTGCCTTTTTATGAAAATCCAGATTTTTATTTTTGAATATTTCTTTATAAATTGTGCGTCCTATTGCCATAATATTATCCTTTATAAAATGCTCTATAGTTTCGTCATTTTTTACTAAAAATTAAAGAAAATCTCTTCTCCTGCCGATTTAAAGATAATAGGAAAATAAATCTCTAAAAGATGTGCGGTATAATGTCAAGTAAAAAAAGACAGACTATCCCCCAGCAAGATATAACTAAATTTAAAAAAACTAAAATTTGAGATAAATCTTGTTAACATAATCTGCTCTTTGATAATTTAT
>JBFLYA010000394.1 GCA_040757115.1 bacterium
TAACGATAAAATAACCTGCTCTGTCAGGTTCATTGTTTTGTTAGACTGTTCTTTTACCACGAAGAGCACGAAGGTCACGAAGATTGGACAAGACAAATCTTTTTATGCCTTCTTTCAACCTTTCTACATTGAAATTTATCAACATAACAAGCCAACTTTAATATTTGCTAACTTTATTTGATATTTCATCAAATTTCACTTCGTGCCCTCCCTGCCCTTCGTGGTTTAATCTCTTTTAGTCTAACCAGTTATTATATAGTTTCTGTATATCATCACTTATTTGTTAAATTTATAGCATAACTTTTTAACGATTATCAAATGTTTTTTTCTGAAACTTACCCATAATCTTAATAAATTACTCAACTTAAATAAAAAAATGCCGATAACCTATTTAGAGTTTTTTCTGGATAACATACATTTTTGTAATGATATACAGAAATAGGATAATTTTCAATGATAAGCATTCCTCCATCTTAGCATTATTCTTCCTCACGCTCAAGCACTGTATAAGCCTTCTTCAATTCTCTTTCCACCTTCTTCAAAGACTTATATCGGGTATTCAAATCGGTTGAAGGGGATACAACTACCTGAGCAAATTCCACACTGGCTTTGACTAAACCAAAAGCAGAACCGTATGTTAAGGGATAATGGGGTCCTCCTTTTAATTGTTTAACTTTTTCATAGATATCCTGGATTTCAGGTTCCCAATCTTTGAGTGCTTGAACCTTGAGTTCCCTGGCAATGGGTGGAGACTCAAGGCTTTCTATGATGCGATTATTCTGTTTAGCAATCATATAGATTTCTTTGAGATTACTACAGATTCCACTACCAAAATGAACCTTGTAACTATGAAAAATTCCATCGTATACTATTTTCCCAGCAAAGGGTAATAGTACCGTTTCTACTAAAAGAGGCAAATGAGATGGATGAATCAGTTCATCGAATCCCTGATAAAGCCCATAGACTCCATAAACCTGCTCTTTCTCTGAAATAAAAATAGCCTGTTTTTTTAAGAACCGCTCGATATAGAACTCTCCTTTTATGAAGTCTCGCCATTTACTTACAGTTAACAACTTCTCTTCGGAGAATTGCTGAGGATTTTCTTTCACAAACAAATCAATCAATTGCTGGTTTTTGTATAGTGCCTCACGAACCTTAACCTTCTCATTCTTAGAAAGTGCCTTATACTCCTCCAGCGTTTTAATGGAAGGTAACACCTTAAGTTTTTGATTGACAAAGAACTGAAGTGCCCACATTATCTCAAAAAATAAGTCTGCTTCTTGTGTAGGAAGTTTCATAACAATAAATTACCTCTCTAATGAATAGGTTGATTCGTGCCTACCCGCCCTTACTGGCAAGTCTCGCCTGAATCACTGATACCTGCGCAGGCAAAGGACGATAGTTTAAGTAGGCGTTGGCTCCAACCAATGTTATGCGGGCTGCTCCCGTGTGCGAATTCTCTTAAAAATCTGCACCAGGTTCCCGTTCTTAATATCTGAAACATCTACTCCATAAACTTCCGCAATCTTTCGATGATATTCCTCGTTCGTTTCCTCGCTGTGGAAATCCCACAGGCTGGATTCGTCTGTTACCAGACATTCGTCGTAGTTCATCGCCAATATCTGCTTAAAAAACTCACCAGCAAGCGGTTCGTATTGTGCGATTTCGACAGTCGGAGCAAACTCTATTTTTATCTTACCCCTCGTCCCAGGCCGAGGTAGTGTTTTGTTCCCACCTTTGTATTCCTCAAAACGCCGCTTCAGGTTAGCATAAGCTTCTTCTTGTGTCTGGCCATGACCGAACATTAGCGGCCAGTTGAGCACCTGAGCCATCCAGGGGGCGGCTGTTAGTCTTCGCCTGGAGATTGAAGTGTTCACCCCAAAATGCCGGAATCTGATTGGGTAATCCGCCACAGCCCAATCACTCTTGAAGAAAGATAAAATGTACTTGCTACAAATCTTCAAATTAACCATGTTCAAACCCGAGTTTCATCGCTCCCTGGGGAATGTTCTGTGCGACTCGCTTCCTTCTGCTTTCGTCCTGACAGGACCCGCATAGTAACCCAGTTCACCCTCAGCAGGAAGAATTGCCCCTAAACTTTATCATCATTAAGGAGACGCGGAGTCATCTTGTAATTAGTATTA
>JBFLYA010000395.1 GCA_040757115.1 bacterium
TATTAGAAGATTATAGTGATAAATTAGATGATGAGGCTAAAGATTTTCTGAAACGAATATCAGCCAGTGCCAATCGTATGAAAAATATGATTGGTGACCTCTTAACTTTATCAAGATTCTCAAAGATGGAATCCTCTTTTGAATCAATTGTCCCCGAAACAATCATTAAATCTGCACTAAAGAGAATAGAGCCAATTATCAGTGAGAAAAATGTCCAGATTAAGATAGCCGATGATTTACCCATCATTTACGGCGATAAGGTTAAACTTGTCGAGGTCTTTTATAATCTTATTTCAAATGCCATCAAATATAATAACCGTGAAAAGCCGATAATAGAAATTGACCAGCCAATGCCTCAGCCTGCAAAAGATGAGGTAGTGATTTATGTCAAAGACAATGGGATTGGTATAGAAGAACAGTATTATGAGGAGATATTCAAGATATTTAAAAGATTGCATACTCGTGAAGAATATGGTGGTGGCACAGGTGTCGGATTACCCATTGTTAGAAAGATAATGGATGACCATAACGGTCGGGTCTGGCTTGAAAGCAAAGTGGAACAGGGAACAACATTTTATCTTGCCTTTCCGAAAAAGGTAATTGGTAATTTGTAACTGGTAACAATTCCAGATGGAGGAAATACTATGCAAAAGAAGATACTCATTATCGAGGATAATCCAGATGATATTCTGATAATAAAGAGAATTCTAAGTAAGACACCAGAGTTTGCCGAAGCTGACTTAGTCGCCGCTACTTCTGGTAAGGAAGGATTAAATTTGCTTGAAAAAGGTCAATTTGACTGCCTTATTCTTGATTACCTTCTGCCGGATACAAATGCATTAGAGTTGTTAAAAACAATCATAAAAACTCATCAATATTTACCGACGATAATCCTTACTGGACTTAAAGATGATAGGCTATTGGCAGGGGCATTAAAACTTGGGGCACTTGATTTTCTTACAAAAGACCAGATTAATATCTTGCCAAAGATAATATCGCAGGTCAGTATCTCCGGGCAAAGAAGTCAGTTTATCGAGCAAATGCGGGAACATCTCTACGAAGAGGTAATTGACTCAATGGGTGAAGGGTTATTTGCCCTTGACCTGACTCAGACTATAGTTCTGGTCAATCAGAGATTGATACAACTCATAGGTTTTAAAGAAGATGAATTGTTGGGTAAATCTCTGCAGACAATAATAGGAAATGAAGCAGGAAAGGTTTTCGTAGAAAAGTATCCTCAAATCGTAGCCGGAAAACCACAAACCTTTAAGATAACCCTTGTCTCTAAAACAAAGGATAGAATTCCTACCCTTATCACGCAAACACCATTATTTGATGGTGAAGGTAATTTTAACGGTAGTCTTGTTCTTGTCGCAGATTTAACAGAATTAAAGGAAATGGAGGCTAAATTAATCGAGGCAGAAAAATTAGCCGCAATGGCTCAGCTTGCTTATGAAGCCGTTCATGAGATTCGTAATCCATTGACAATAATTAAGTTAGGAATTTATAATCTTAAAAATACCCTGCCCCCAGAAAAAAGAAGTGAGGATGATTTCCTTCTTATAGAAAGGGCAATCGAGCGAATGAGTTTTTTCCTTAATGACCTATTAAATTTCGCCCGACCAGTTAAGCTTAATTTAAACCTGATATCGATAAATCCCCTCATTAGACAGGTTATAGAGCATACAGCTCAGAGAACCTTCCCAAATATAAAATTTCAGCTTGAACTATCAGATGAGCTTTCTGAAATAAAAATTGACTATGAAAGGATAAAACAGGTATTTATTAATTTGATTAAAAATGCCTGCGAGGCAATGCATGAGGTAGGCACACTGAAGATTGACACTAAACGGGTGAATGATTTTATCCAGATAACATTTGAGGATACTGGGGTAGGGATTCCAGAGAAAAATCTAAGTGAGATATTCAACCCTTTTTTTACCACCAAAAAGGATAAGGGCACGGGATTAGGGCTGGCAATCTGCAAACGCATCATCGAGACACATCAGGGAGAGATTAAGGTAGAGAGTAAGGTTGGGCAGGGAGCAAGTTTTTATGTTCTCCTGCCGGTAACATAAGCCTGTCCCACATTTTTTACTGGACACCGTGAAGAGTAATAATTCACAATT
>JBFLYA010000396.1 GCA_040757115.1 bacterium
TGTTGTGCCTCGTGGTGTTGAACTCGCAAAGCACTTTGCTGACCAGGAATAATAGTTGATTTTCCATCCGAAGTTTCTCCATTAGAACAGATATATCGCCTGTTTTGACATAAATTGCATCCTTCATTAGACTTATTTAGATGAACAATTTCTTTACTTATCTTCTCGTTATTTATCAAGAAATTAAATATAGAATGAAAAGAGCCTATTTGCCAACTACGAGGATTACTTTCTGCTGGATTTTGAGGGAAATTAGTTCGGCTAAGAGGCAAGGAGTTAGTAGTTCGGTTATTTAAATGAAAATATACCCGATAAGCGCCACTAATTCGACTTACAGCATCAACCCCTGAAATTTCCATTTTCTAAAACCTCCAATAGAGTTCTGCAAAACTAAGAAACTGTAGTTTTTAAGCGGGTATTTAAAACCTCTATTTTTATCAATTTCCTCCAAAGAGCAAAATGCAAAACTCGTTTATAGTTTATGGTTTATAGTTTATAGTCTATAGTCTATAGTCCTTCAACTATCAACTATCAACTATCTACGGTTTCTCCCCCAAATCCTATTTTGCAGAACCCTAGTAAACAGTTACCCTTAAATCAACTCTTTAAGCAGGCGGAAGAAGAAGAGATGTGCTCTTCTGAAAGTTGGTAATTTAGAGTTACCCCATTTTCGTTCATATTCATGACTTGGCACTTCACAAATCCGATAGCCTTTTTTTAAACATTTCATTATCATTTCATGTTCAATATCAAACTGATTGGCTTTAAGATTCAGGTTTAAAGCAACACCTTTCTTAATTGCCCGAAAGCCATTAAGGCAATCCGTTAATGTTGTTTTAAACCGGAGGTTAATAATCAAGGTAATTAATCCTCCGCCAACCATTCGGACATAATTAGAGAAATTTCCATGAAACTCATCACTTCCGCCTAACATTCGAGAGGCAATAACCAAATCTGCCTTATTTTGAATGATAGGTTCAATCAATCCGGGAATATCCTTTGGTTCATGAGAACCATCCGCATCGATAAACGCAACAATATCGTTTTTTGCCACTGATATTCCGACTCGATATGCGTCTCCTTTCCCCTTTTTATTATCTAAAATTACCTTTACCCCGGATTGGGAGGCAATTTCGCAGGTATTATCCGTTGAATGACCATCAACCACAATAACTTCATCGGCATAAGGTCTTACCTGTTCAATAATCTGTTTAATCCCTTCTGATTCATTCCGTGTTGGAATAATGACTGAAGTTTTCATCTTGTTACCTCTTTATAATTCCCAGGGCACAAAGAATTATAAAATAAATCTTTCAATTTCATCCCTCAAGCCAATTCTCGACCCTTAAACCTTTTATCCGATTGAAATGCTTGATATTCCCTGTGACCAGAGTGGCATCATTTACTAAAGATATAGCGGCTATTCTTATATCTGGCTCTGCAAGTAATTCTCCTCTGGTTTCCAATTCTGTTCGAATCCGTCCATATTCTCTTGCTGTGTTTTCATCAAATGAAAGAATTCCACATAGAGAAGGGAATACTTCTTCTTCTATCTTTTTTATAATGAGCTGAGGATAAGGTGACTTGAAAGCCCCATAATACATCTCTCCGACGGTAATGCTTGATGTGTACTGGAATTGAGGAGGTAAATCTTTAAGCCTTTCAATAAGAGCAGAGGAAGGATTCCTTTTCATTAGGTTACTCAAGATATCCGTATCAAAGAGATATTTCATTACAAAATTACCTCTCTGTCCTTTGATTTTTCCCGCAGGGAATACACTCTTTCCACTTCTTTAACAAAGTTTTGAGCATCATCGAATTTGCCCACAATACTAATCAGTCCTTTTCTCTCTTGCTTCTTGTTTAAGGAATGGAGTAGATTAAGATATTCTGGCTTGATTATGGCCACCATAGGTCTTCCCCTTCGCTCGACGATATACTCATCGTCCTTATAAACCACCCTGGTCATCAACTCAGAAAAAGATCTTTTGGCTTCAGCAACACTTACTGATTTAATACTCATAATTCTTCCTCCCTTTTAGTTATTTTGACATAATGTCATTATGACCTATAATACATAATATCAGATTTAGATAAAATAGTCAACTGTTTTTTTT
>JBFLYA010000397.1 GCA_040757115.1 bacterium
TTTATGGTTTATGGTTTATGGTTTATAGTTTATGGTTTATGGTTTATGGTTTATAGTTTATAGTTTATGGTTTATGGTTTATGGTTTATAGTTTATGGTTTATAGTTTATAGTTTATGGTCTATAATCAACTATCAACTATCAACTATCAACTATAAACTATCAACTATAAACTATCAACTATAAACTATCAACGTTAAGTTTTTTAGAGAATTTGCAAATTTGCCAAAGTTCAGTATTTTATTTAACACTTCCCCTAAAAAATATCCCGGCATCGTATCGAAAATCACCATTTTCTTTACCCAGACCAATTAAAACCTCAAATTGATGAGCAAGAGGGAATCTCAAACCTACTCCATAGCCCTCAATTTTATCATATTCAAGCAATAAAAACAAATCCCGTGTCAATTGGCTCATTAAACCACCACTATATCGCAATTTACTCTGGGCATTTTTTCTTAATAATCCTGCCCCTAAGTAATATTCAGAATGTCCGAATGGCAATTTAATTGGTGCAGATAGAAGTGTGGAAATACCGCAGGATTTTTCCTTCTGATGTTCCCGCATATCATAAGTCTGATAATAAAAATCTAAGGCGAGGTTTTTTAAAAGTGTATGCTTTGCTCCAATCCCTAATCCCTGGATACGGAGTTCTAACTTCTCTATTGGTGAAGCGGCTCTCAGAATAAATCCTTCTGGATACTTTAACCCAATGTCTATTTCATTTTCTTTTAGAACATTTGGCGTTTGAACTGTCAATAATTCTGGCGGTGCCTCTTTAGGTGGTAATGATGGAAGAATAGATTTTAGTTTTACATCTACCTTTTTCTGACCAGGTCCATCTATTATCACTCTGTTTTCCACATCCTCATATCCTGGTTTTCCAATATTTATTCGATACACACCCGCAGGTAAATTAGATATAAGTAAAGGCGTCATCCCTTTAAGGGTTTTACCCATATAGACATACGCTGATGATGGTGAAGAGGTAATAAGCACCGAACCTTCTACCTTAGGAATTATCTCTTGTTCAACTGATTTAGGTAAAGCAAAGGAAAGGTTTAACAGCGAATAATCATAGAAATTTATCCTGGCTAATGTAGGTTTATACCCGGCTTTAGTTATCTTTAATGTAATTTCTTTGTTCTGGACATTTTTGATGATAAGTGGACTGACTCCAATCGATTTTTCATCAAGTTCTATTTGTTGAACGGCTGGTGTTGGACTGACAATTAAATGTCTTGTGGTCTTAGGTGTCCATTCCAGTGGATATTTCCTGACTTTATCACCGACACTTAGTTTTATCTCTGTGGTTGGGACTATTTCTGAAGATTCTTTATCTACTTTCACTATTTTTACATTTCCGGTTGAGACATTATTCTGAATAACTGTAAAATTATCCCCTAATTTTAAACCTGCATCTTCTCCAATATCAATAAAAATACCTTTTTTATCAATTTCTTTTATCCGACCTTCTAAACTAAAAACTCGCTCAAAACAATTAAGAATCTGTTTATCTAAATCCGGGATTTCCTCATAGTGGGTATTAATAAAAGCGGTATTTATAAGTAATGAATCCTTTTCTAAAATCTGGTAATTACCGATAACCAATACATCTGCATCTAACAATTTTCCTAAGGAATACGCCCTATCTTTGGTAATTACACCCATTTTTTTAAATGAGGCTAAATCAAATACCTTTTTTACTACCCCCTGGTCAATTATATTAAACTCTTTTGCAAGAGAATATGCAATTAAATCATAAGAAATTTGTTGACCAGCAAGATTAAGTGGGCTACTTAAATCCTCAAATTCTAAGATAGCCACTGTTTTTGCCTCTAAATTTCTGTTCAAAAACAATAATAAGGCTAAAATAAGAATTTGTCTTCTGAAAGGCATAATAAATAGTATCATATCATAAAATGGAAGAATTGTCAATAAAAAATCTTATCTTTCGTAATGGGTCAGTGAAATGGGGGATTCTTCTGAAAGTAGGAAGTAGGAGAGTAGGAAAGTAGGAAAGGGGGAGACATTGCCCCCAGAAGAGGAATACCGTGCACATCCTTTATCCCTTTCCTACTTCCCTACTACCTACTTGCCTACTATTTTCAT
>JBFLYA010000398.1 GCA_040757115.1 bacterium
TTGTTTTCCACAATCAATTTCTACCTATTTCTATAAATTTCAATCTATTTCTATTATCTTATCTCCATATCACTCTTATCTCCTTATCCCCTTTCTTACACTTTTGATATATAGCCTGAACGGTTATGATTTTTGTTGGAAATTAGAAATTGGGCTTTTGTCTCTCTCCCTAATTTCCAATTTCTAATTTCAATCCGCAAACTTTCAAACAAAAGTGAACCGTCCCGAAATTTCCTTTTTTTTGTGCATTTCAGGTCTTTCGTTGTTTATTAATCTTTTAATACGGACTTTCGACTAACTGTTTTTAAGCTTTTTTAAACACCAAAAAACGCGAAAAACACGAAAAAAAGATATTTTCCTCTCTGTTCCTCTGCGTCTGTGCGGTGAACGGTTACCGAAATTTATTCATAACTAAACCAGTCAGGAGTTTAGGATAAAAATAGGTAGATTTTTGCGGCATAAGTTCGTGCTTTAAGGACATCTCTTTAAGTTGACTTATCCGGGTAGGATTTAGAAAAAAGGCAAGATTGTATTTTCCTTCATCTACTAATAAAATCGCCTCTTTTTCGTTATGGGTATAACCTATATGTGCCTCGATATCCGTAATCTTTAAGATATGGTTGATGACCACAGTCTGTAAGATACTTACATCTAATTTCTTATATTCTTCAGGTTTCTCATCTCCAATCAATTTATCCATAATTTCATTATCCTTTAAAATTAAAAGGTAATTTTTCCCTTCCGCATACATTCCAAAGACATAGTGACTTTCTTTCATCATCTCCATCTTTTCTAACAGTTCATTGCAAGTATTTACTTTTTCAACTTCAAAAAAGGGAGAAAAAGAGGGATGTGTGTTTATTTTTACTAATCTATGTGTCGGTAAAATCGTCAGTCCTTCATCCTCCATCTTTGTCAGGTAAATCATAATAAAATTATAACCAAGTATCTTTTGGGCATTTAATGCGGTTTCGTAACGATGATGTCCATCGGCAATAAAAATTGGTTTTGATTGCATTATGGCTTTTATCTCTTCTATTTTTGTCTTATCCTTTAGCCTGACTAATTGATGGCTAACTTCATTTTCATCCATAATCTCAACAATTGGTTCTTCTTTTACCTTTAAATACTCATCTAATATCCCTTTTTCATCTGAATATAAACCAAATACCTGACAAAAATTAGCCTTTGTGGCTAACATAAGATTTAATCTATCCTGTTTAGGTTTGGATAAGGTTTTTTCATGTGGGAAAACGCTATTCCCGAATTCTTCTAATCTCATCAAGGTAATAAATCCAGCTCGGGTTATATTTTTATTGTGAAATGAGAATCTCTGGATAAGAGGATAAATGGTTTCAGTGAGGTCTTGTTTTAGTATTTCTGCATATAACCATTGGTGAAAATAATCAGCCGCACGCGTGTATTTGTTGTTTTTTTCATTATCTTCGGGCAAGTCTTTTCCTAAGATAAGTCTGATACAATTATAGGGATGTTTCTGGTAATATCTTTCCTGTTGAATTTCTGAGATGACATCATAAGGCGGGGTTACAACCAGTGATAAATCCTGTATTTTCTCTTGATTATATAAAATTCCTTTAAATGGAGATATTTGAGCCATCTATTCTATTTTCCTTGTAACTATTCACCACGAAGGGCACGAAGGACACGAAGATTCGACAGAACAAATCTCTTTATGTCTTCTTTCAATCTAATTTATCAATAGACCAACCTTGCTATTTGCCAATTTCATATATGGTAATGGGTCAGTGAAATGGGGGATTCTCCTGAAAGTAGGAAGTAGGAGAGTAGGAAAGTAGGAAAGGGGGAGACATTGCCCCCAGAAGAGGAATACCGTGCACATCCTTTATCCCTTTCCTACTTCCCTACTACCTACTTGCCTACTATTTTCATTCCCCCAAATAACTGATGTATTACCATATATGTCAATATATGAGCTTCATGAATTCGATAATTTATCAAATTTGTAACCGTTCAGGCTATATATCAAAAGTGTAAGAAAGGGGATAAGGAGATAAGAGTGATATGGAGATAAGATAATAGAAATAGATTGAAATTTATAGAAATAGGTAGAAATTGATTGTGGA
>JBFLYA010000399.1 GCA_040757115.1 bacterium
TTGTTTTCCACAATCAATTTCTACCTATTTCTATAAATTTCAATCTATTTCTATTATCTTATCTCCATATCGCCCTTATCTCCTTATCCCCTTTCTTACACTTTTGATATATAGCCTGAACGGTTACCTATAATTATAACCTAACTTAAGTGAAATTGTCAAGTAATTTTTGCTTGACAATTAATGATAGAATTATTATGATAATTATATGGAATGGCAATATTGTAAAGAAATGCTTCCGAAGGTATCAAGAACATTTGCTTTAAACATTGTAAAACTAAAAGGCAAAACCTGTGAGGCGGTAACAATTAGTTATTTGCTTTTCCGTATTGCAGATACCTTTGAAGATAATCTATTTCTAAAAGAAGATGAAAAGATAAAGGCATTGGAGCAAATTCGTTGGATTTTTGAAGGGAATAAATGCTTAAATGAAAGACTTAACCTCTATGAATCACTTAAATTTCAATGGAAACAATCTTCTTATGAAAAAGAACTTGTTGAAAATGGGGATAAGGTTTTAAAATGCTACTTTGACCTGCTTCCAATTTATCGAAGTATCATTGACCCGCTTATTAGTGAGTCTGTCGAAGGAATGGCAAAATTTCAAAAAAGAAAATTAGAATCATCCTTAAAAATCTTTCAACTTCAAGATTTGAAAGATTTAGAGGAATACTGCTATTATGTTGCCGGGATTGTGGGGATAATGCTTACCCGAATTTTTTCCCTCAAAAAATCAATCTCTAAAATAAAAACTCAACTTGAAAAATATCAAGTTCAATTCGGATTAGCATTACAACTTACAAATATCCTGAAAGATTGGCAAAAAGACTTAAACAGAGGTTGGTGTTATCTCCCGTATGCAATTACAAATAAATGGCAAATTAATCTTGAAGATAGTATATCTCCAAACCAACAAATAGGCATAATAAAAGATATTATACCCTGGATTTTGACTTATTTTGATTCGGCATTAAAGTATATTGAAATTATCCCGGAAACTGAGCGTTCTATAAGGCTATTTTGTATCATCCCTTTTGTTCTGGCGTATAATACCCTCATTTACCTCTTCAAAAACGAAGATAAAGTCCCTCGTAAGAAGGTATCAGAGATTTTAGAAATATCTAACTCTTTCGCAAATTCAAATCAACTTTTAAAAAAGGATTATTTGAGGGTAAAGAAATACGTAACCGTTCACCGCAGAGACACAGAGATGATATGATAAAGTGTCAAGTTACCGTGCAAAAGATTTTCTGGATAAGATATTAATTGTAACTGGTAACCTATTCTTTTGAGACGCCTCGGTCTGCGAAAGAGTAATGCTCGAACTCAGAGAAAGAGACTCAAAGAATCAAAACGAAAGAATCAATGAGTGTGAACCTGCTGTTTTATAAAAAGTCAGGTTGCCACGTATAACAGAAAGTTACGGTTACCTTTTATATCTATCAAAGAACGAAAGGAGGAACAAGATTCATTTTCGTAACCTGACATATCTTTAAGGACTTTTATTAAGGTTTTCTCTTTTCTTCAAAGGGGTTAACCACAGAAGTTGTCAATCTAACCCCTTTGCTTCTGCTTTAGAGAAAACCCGTGCTTAAGGAGTCTTTACAACCCTTAATTGAAAAAAAATAAAAAAAAGCTTGACACTTTACATAACAGACGCAGAGAAGAAAATTAAAATTTATGGACGATACGCTTAATCCCATCCCTGAGGACAGAAACATTAAAATTGATCAACAACCCTGTAAGCGTTCAGGTGGTGTAACAAAAGGAAATGTGGAGATTAAGGAGATAGGGAGATATTATTAAAAAAAATTGAAATTAGTAGAAACTAATATCTCCTTATCCCCTTTCTTACACTTTTGATATATAGCCTGAACGGTTACCAGTTATCTAATTACCACTATCCTTCCTGTCACCTTCTCATTCCTATCATTGGTGATAAGATAGATATATACCCCACTGGCACATGAATTACCTGCTTGATTATTTCCATCCCAGTGAGCTTCATTGGTATCACCCGTTTTCTCATCTACTAATTCACCAGCTAAATTAAATATCTTCAAGTTCCAGTAAGATGTTAGATTTTTAAAGGTAATATATTTGC
>JBFLYA010000400.1 GCA_040757115.1 bacterium
ACAAGATTTTGCCACTACAAATGGATTTTTTAAATATTTAATTTTCTAACTCACTGATATTATTGATATTTCATTTTTAAAAATGGCAAAAATTAGACCAAAATGGTCGTTTTAGTATGAAGTTGGGACATGTGGAAATACTATCCATCGCATGGTTACAAATATCCAGCATTATATTGACTCAGCCGTAGAAGTCTGGATTGGAAATCGGAAATATAATGAAGTCATCTCCACTTCGATAAAAAAAAGAGGTATTCAATATGAAAGTGAGTGAAGTAATTAAAGACCCAATCTATCAACTGAATTTAATGTTATGGCTCCTCCAACCACTTCATGATAATTATCCACTTCGACCTATCTTAAAAGAGTTAGGATATGAATTATTTGCTATTGGCCCATCGATGCCACTCTCTCCTGAGTTACGGGAAAGACTTACGAAATTATCTATCTCTTATGTGAATGTACCTGAACCAGACCTTTTAATCTCAAGAGATGGAATAACTGATTTGTTATCATAGAATGTAAAACTCAAATGTTCAGCCCTACATCTAAAAAATCGGTAGAGCAGGCTCATTCTTTACTTCTGCAAAATGGAGAACAATTTAATTTAGCTGTAGGACTAAAGGTAGATGTTTTTCCTAATCTTTATTTAGTTTATGTTACGACACATTCTGAAACCCATAATCCGGAAGAAGGAATCTCTCAGATTCGAAGTGAGTTAAGTAAAGCTGGTTTTAAGCCAGTAAGGACGGGGGTTATCGGCATTGATTTTTATCAAGAAAGGGTTTATCTTCGCAATAATTATGGTCAGGGAGAAATTCCTGAGTTATTAAAAAAGAGCATTGGTGAAGGGATAATGTTACAGCAGATTTTTCCTGATGATGACTTGTTTCCCCTCTTTTATATCCCATGGGATCCCAATATTTCTCAATCTGATGATATGGCTAATTATTGCGAACAGACATTTTGTGAACGAATATTAACAGAAATAGTATGTGGAATAGGTCGTATGACTATCCCGGGAATTATTGAATTTGAATATGACTGATTGTTTAATGCTACTACCTTCAACTTCTATGAACACTGGCAGTCTAAAACTATAAAAAGGGCTTTACGAAATTCTTGCCGTGAACTCTTGACAAAAGCACTTAAATCTGCTGAGCTCCATTTTGAAAAATCAACTCTACCACAACCCCAGCATGGTATTGCTTTAAACATAACTAATGAAGAAACAAGAGAAATTATCATTGATTTATTGACGAAATTTAAACGAGGGAAATGGATAAAGAGAGAAGAATTATACCAACTTCCTCTTGATGTAGGAGTCGATTAGATAGATGTATAGCATATTTGAAAAAAAATCGTATCAGATGATAGGGATTTACTAACTAACAAAATCAAATCCTAAACTCGGTATCTGTGGCGAGCATGGTGGAGAACCCAGTTCCGTAGAATTCTGCCATTTAGTCAATATGACTTATGTCTCCTGTTCACCATATCGAGTGCCCATTGCCCGCTTAGCCGCCGCACAGGCAAAGATAAAAAATGGATAAGGCTATTTGATATCTGGTATGAGTTATTTTCGGACACTACCGGAAAAATTAAAAGTTTGTTGTCAAGATGGTCTAACCTGTTGAGAGACATTTTGTTTTGTAATCTCTTTAACTTTCTTTTCCTGTTCATAATATTCTGAAGTCATTTGCATATTCTCAATTTCTCCAAGAGGACTAGCCAAAGCTTTCGCTACCTCGACGCATTTTTTGCCTTTAATCCCTTTAATATGATAGGTGATGTAACCATCTTCTGTGATTAATATCTCTATATCTTGTTTTTCTGCCATTTTGATTATACCCACTTATTTTTTCTCAACCAAAGGTACGTGTTTAGCGTGTTCCAAATTGCGTTGATTTGAGAAGTAACCCTTTGTTAAACAATAGGATACCGGTGCGAAATATTCCTCAAAAGGAGTTTAATGCAAATATCAAAATGTCCAAATCAAAAGGACAAAGCAAAATGCAAAAATACTTGTAAGGCAATAAAAAAAATCAAATATTAAATATTAAAAATCAAAAATAAGAATAAAAGAATT
>JBFLYA010000401.1 GCA_040757115.1 bacterium
TAATCACTCGACCAAACTATTTCTCCCATACTATCAGTCATCACCCTTGTTGAACCTAAGTAATCATTATGATAATAATATACTTTCTCGGACTGAGCAGGTTTTTTATCTACCCTCGCGACTAATTTATCATTGGCATAGATATAGGAAATAGTCCCTAAAGGCACATACAATGGCTTATCTTCTGCCTTGATAATCTCTACATCATCTATATACCACCCTTCATAATCGTTATACCATCCATCTACTGTATCAAAACTAAATCTTAGTTTCTTTAACTTTTCAAAGAGCAATTAAAAGAAAAAAACTTAACTTCCATTCTAAATTCTTTACTAACTTTGGAGTTTGTTAAATTCTTCTTTAGATTCTTTGTCTCCTAATTCTGCTGCTCTTTTGAAGAATTCAATGGCTTTAGATCTCATATTTTTTTGTTTGTAAGCATCACCAAGATTATAGAGAATATCAGGGTGATTTGGATCTAATTTTGCTGCTTTTTCAAATTCAGATATAGCTTCATCTAACATACCCTTTCTTTCATAAGCATCTCCTAAATTGGAATGACACAAAGCATCATTGGGATATAACTTTACTGCTTGGTGATGTTCATAAATTCCTTTGTCCAACATCCCTTTATTAACATATACGATTCCTAAATTACTATGTGCATATCCATCATTTGGATTTATCTCAATTGTCCTCTGATATTCTTTCATAGCTTCATCTAACATTTCTTTTTCAGCATAAACACGTCCAAGATTATAATGGAGATATTCATCATTAGGGGCAATAGAAATACCTTTTTGATATATTTCAATTGCTTCATCTAACTTCCCTTTCTTGTGATAGAGAAGTCCTAAGTTATTAAGTGCATTGATATGTTCATTATCAATCTCTATGACTCTTTGATATTCTTCAATACCTTCATCCAACATATCTTTTTTACTATACACAAGCCCACAAAGATAGTAATATTCTGCATTATTAGGATTTATCCTTAATGCCTTTTGATATTCATTGATAGCATCATCTAACATTCCTTTTTCATCATAAGCATTTCCAAGTCTAATAAGAGCATCTTCATTTTTAGGATTAATTTCCAATGCCTTCTTATATTGCTCAATTGCATCATTTAACATTCCTTTATCATGATATGAAACTCCAAGGTTATAGTACCCCTTGGCATCATTAGGCATTAATTCTATAACTTTCTTCTCCATAGTAATTGCTTCATCATACATCCCTTTATTCCAGTAACAAATCCCTATGTTTGTAAGAATTTCTACATTATTTGGATTAATTGATAATGCTCTCTTAAATTTTTCAATAGATTCATCATAGACTCCCTTAGTAATATAAATTTTCCCAAGTTCATAATAGCTATTTGCATAATTAGGATTAATGTCTATAGCCTTTTGGTATTCCATGATGGCTTCTTCCATTAATCCTTTTTCCTTATAAACCCACCCAAGACTACAATGAACTAATTCGTTATTAGTGCCCATAGATAATGCTTTTTGATATTTTGATATAGCTTCATCTAACATCCCTTTCTTAGCAAATAAGTACCCCAAATTAACATATGCATCCACAAAATGAGGAGACTTTCTTATAATTCTTTGATATTCACAAATAGCCTCATCTATCATTCCTTTATCTGAGTAGGCATTTGCAAGGCTATAACGAATATTGTCATCTCTCCAATTAATAGATAATGCCTTCTGATATTCATTAATGGCTTTATCTAACATATCTATTTTTGCATAACACCATCCCAGTCCATAATGAGCTTTATAGTTGTTGGGGTTTAACTTGATAATTTTCTTATATTCCTCAATTGCTTCTTTATACAAACTTTGTTTAATATATATCCATCCAAGACTATAATAAGCTCTTGAATTTTTGGGATTAAATTGAATAGCTTTTTTTAATTGACCAATAGATTCTTCTATTCTTTCCTGACGAAGAAATTCAATCCCTTGAGTAACAGCATGATAACTCAATAGAAAGTTTCTTAACTTTCTAAAAACATAGTGATTTAATATAAATGTTATAATTTTTTTGACTATATTTATTATAT
>JBFLYA010000402.1 GCA_040757115.1 bacterium
TTATAATTTCCCATTTGGTAGCCCTCCTTTTTTTATTGTTGCTACCATTTATATCGGCAAAATTAACGCTTTTCTTTAACTTCTTATCCCATCATTATTGATAATTCCCAACCGCACAGGTCGCAAATTTTTTCTATTTTATAGTTATTGACTCTGTAAAATCTATGATTGGAATATAAACCTGTATCTATCATGTTAACATTAATGTTGTTACCCTTGAAATTATCTTTATAAAATGATTCTACCATTGCAACTCGTCTTACATCCTTTGGAACTTGTAAATGATAATAATCTATTTTAGGCATTTTTGTTTCGTAACTAATAGTATCTAATACGAAAAGAGGTTTTTGTATTGAAATTCTTTCTATTAAATTGGTGCATATAGGAGAAACTATATCTTCTTTTAAAGTATGATAATAATACTCCGTAACTTTAATGAAATTTATTTGCTCTCGTTTTGCATTAATATTAAAGAAATTGTTGAAATGCTCCAATGGACAACTAAACGACAAACCGACTTCAGATTCAGCTTCAATAGTAAATCCCTCACATAAAAATTTATCTTTCACTTTTAAGATATTATCATATTTTGGGATAAAATCACCAAATGTAAATCTATTCAGTTTTTCTAAGTTAGAATAAACTGATATACTTTAAAAGTTCACAAACTGTGATTTTTTAAAAGTCTGAAAATTTAGAGTTAGCAACGCATCAAGTTCGTGTTTATAAATTGAATCTATTTTATGTAAACAGTCAATAATAGCCTTTTTAAAGATAGAAAATTCAGGATAATATTTTGAGTATAAACATTGTTTTTTTACAAATTTCCAAAGTCGCTCAATAAGATTAAGATTAGGCGAATAAGCGGGAAGGAAAATCAGTTCAATATTGAGCGAATCAGCCAGTTCTTTGACAATCTTACATCTTTGATAACGAGCATTATCTAATATCAGACTAATGGGTATACCTAAATTTAGTCGGGCTATTTTCCAGAGTAGATCACATACACTTTGAGCGTTAATATAACTCTCATTAGTTACTGTAATGAGTTGATGGGTTATAGCATTCAAAGCACCTAAAACATTAAATCTTTTTCTCCCCACAGGAGCCTTGATAAATAGTCGTGTCCAGCACCAGAGATAGCCTAAAAAGGGGGCGAAGACAAAATGAGCTGCATCTAAAAAGAATAGGGCTCTTTTACCCTCTTTTGCTTCTTCTAAACGGGGCTCTAAAGTTTTTTTTTAAAGCCTTCTTGTTCCTGAATGTCGGCTTTACATGGCACCATACCTACTTTGCGACGCTTTAATCCTGCACGCTTAAGAAATACCCCTATTCGCACTTCACTGCGCTTTATCCCCGTCCGTTTATTTATTACTTCCATCGCCTCTTTAATCGTCGCTGGTGGGTGTTCTCTAAAATATGCTTCTATTGTTGATATATGCTGGTCTAATAAACTTTCTGGTCTGTAAAAGTTAATCTCTTTTAATTTTTCAAGCCCCCCTTTTTTGTATAGTTTAATATATTCGGTGACCACATTTACTGATACACCTGTTAATTGGGCTATCTTTTTATGCGACACACCTTGACTCTTTAACCATAAGGCTTCCATCTTGCGTTGCACCCTGGGATGTGGATGATGATATCGTTCATAATTCAAGGCTTTTATCTCATCTTCCGTAAACTCTATGTTTATCATAATTTTCCCCTCCCTTTTTGGTAGATAAGTTTAGTCTACGGAGTTTTATTTTACTACCTTTTAATTCTGATGTCAACATTTTTCAAAACAATAATTGTTGACACTTTTTAACACTTATGGTAATATATCTTAAAACCCTATATCACCGGGCTATCGAGTCCCTATTAAAAAATCTTAATTTGTGCCGTTGGTGAGTATAAATTACCCTCAGATACTAAAGTTATTGTAAAAACCACTCTATCCATAATACTTAACTAAACTTTTGCGTTTTTTTATAACAAATTGACAATTAAAGTATTAAGTATTATCTATTTCCTCCCGATATTAATTATAAAAGGGAGGAGAAATAGATATGATGATAGTTACTATTCCAGATATTTT
>JBFLYA010000403.1 GCA_040757115.1 bacterium
GAGTTTTAGTTTTTCGTAAACTTCCTTATCTTTTTCTGATAGTTGGAGATTTTTTATATGTTTTTTGACAAATTTTTTATATTTTTTATGTAAGCGAAGGGCTGGCAACATAAAAATACACCTCCCATGTTTTTTAATTTTGTTTAGATGTTAAGAAATAGTATACAAATAAGCAAAACAAAAAAATGAGAGAAAGTCAAGAAAAAAAATGTTGCCAGCCCTGGAATAAATCAGAAATTGGTGATGTTGTGATGGTAAAAATTGGGGGGAAGATAAAAAACGGTTGGTTTTAAACCTCAGTCAAATCCGAGCTCCGGAGATGTTGAGAGAGATCAGGTAAGCAAGGGGGGTAAACATAATATCTTTATTAGCTATACCTGAACGGTTACATAATCCCTCAATCAAACCAGCCTCCTAACCTTAACCATTTTACCAAAAACCTCTAAATATATCCCCTTATCTCCTTTATCTCCATATCTCCTTTTTTTACACAGGTCTAAAGTTAACTGCACAGGTGGAAACTTTGGGTTTACATATTACTTAAAAATTGGGAAGTTACGGGTTAAAATGGAAATTTATTGCTGGAACTTCAGTTTAAAATGTGAAACTTGGGTTAGTTACCTGTAACATCACTATCTTTTGACTCAAAACATAGGATGAGTGTTCGAACATTTGATCGAGTCCTATGTCGAATATTCTTAGGAATAGTGATCATTTGCCGTGGATTTATTACCTCAGTATGGTCTTCCAGATCTACAAAAAGACTTCCTTCAATTACATAGAAACACTCATCACTATTTTTGTGAATATGCCAATGGAAATCTCGCTGTAAAACGCTTAATCTCACCACATGATCGTTTACTTCACTTATAATGAAGTTTTTCCAATCATCGTAAATATTTTCAGTTAACTCTGTTACATCCATTTTTGCAAGATGTCCGATATTCGAATTCATAGGCACACCTCCCTTCTCTAAATTGAACGCTCTCGGATAAAATTGAGCGTTGATTTTATTAGCCTTTCCATCTATCTATTTTTTCTCCCTCCCACTATTTTTGTGCGAAATTCTCTTTTTATCCTCCAAAATTTAATTAACTCCCAGTGTTTACCGATATAATTATAAGTAAGTATATATATATATTTAATTACTTACAATATATCAAATAAAAACCGGGAGGGTGGTAACCTTGTTACCTAAATCTAATAACTCATTAATCTTAACCCAATCTTTGCTTAAAAGAAAACAACCCCGAAAAATACAACTCTCTATCTATCGTATCAAAAAGAAAATTGCACAATTATAGTGTTCTAAGTGTTCTAAGTGTTCAGATTCAACTCTTTCAACTCACTCTCCCTACTCTTCTAACTCTTTCAACTCTCCCAATTCTTTTAACTTTCTTTATGAACTACCTTACTCAGAAAGACTCATCCTCTGTCCAAATGCCTATCTATGTTCTAATAGTGAATATGGAAGAACTGCCTATATTCATCCTCACTGGGATTATAGACTCTTTACTAAAATCCCTCGTTCTTCTGACCTATGGAAAAAAAGATGAAAAGACGCACCTCTTCAGAACGATGTAATAAACGGATGAAAGTTGATTACCACCTCGAAGATGCCAGAGTCCGTTCACGAAAACACTGGTTTGTTAGAACAGCTCTTGTGGCTATGTGTCAACATATAGATGCCTGGTATAGCGAATGGGAAAAAATTACTTAATCTCTTTTACTTCCCTGGTTTGAATTCACTCACCTCCATAGGGATAACTGTGTCCTTTTTTTGTTTTCT
Organism: bacterium; assembly: GCA_040757115.1. Lineage (NCBI taxonomy): Bacteria > bacterium. The sequence continues at coordinate 1,790 of JBFLYA010000403.1, forward strand.
CTATGTTTTAACCTCTATTTTTTACCTGATCTTATATTTTCAAAGAACAACCTTTTGTTTCTTGATAAAAATCTCCTTAAAATTAACCCCAATCCCTATTTATCCGAGAGGCTTCTAAATTAACCCAAGTTCATGCCTTTAAAAAATTGAATTATGGCACTACATCTTTCATTCATAAATATATAATTCTATCTGTGTTGATTAGATTGGTAAGTTTTCTTACGAACATGAAGTATATCAGAATATTACCTAATA
>JBFLYA010000404.1 GCA_040757115.1 bacterium
TGTTAATATGGTTTTTTCGGCAACCTTAAAGATAGGTATGCAGGATGAACCTAAACAACTAAACCCATTTAAGGCATCTGATGTCTGGAGTTGGAATGTGCTTGGTTTCTTCTATGAAGGGCTATATACCCACAATCCCCAGACATTTGAGATTATCCCTTGGTTAGCCGAAGGAGAACCTGTTTATAACCATAAAAATAATACCTGTGTCGTGCATCTTAAAAAAGGTGTCAAATGGGAGGATGGTCAACCATTTACCGCTGAAGATGTAGCGTTTTCGGCTAATGTCCTGATGGAATTCAAAATCCCACGATATTATTCAGATTGGGATTTTATAACAAAAGTAGAGGCAGTGGATAACTACACGGTTAAATTCTGGTTAAAAGAGCCTTATGCCATTTTCTTTACCCGCACATTGATGTCACTCATCGTTCCAAAACATATCTGGCAACCAATTATTGAAGAGATTAAAAAGACAAAAGACCCATTAACCAGCCTGATGGAATATGAGGTAACGAAACCTATTGGGATGGGGACATTTAAGTTTGTAGACTGGAAGAAAGGTTCTTATGTTCAATTGGTAAAAAATCCACTTTATTTTGCCACAGGCAGAACAGTAAAAGGTAAAAAGGTAGGTCCTTATTTTGACGAGATACTTTTTAAGATTTATGGCACCACCGATGCGGCGATATTAGCCCTGAAAAAAGGTGATATTGATTTTATCTGGTGGCCTATCCAGCCTGGTTTTGTTTCAGATTTGCAAAAAGACAAAAAAATTACTTTGACTAATAACCCTGAAAATGGCTTAAAATACTTAGCCTTTAATCTTCGCCGTCCACCTTTTAATGATATTAATTTTCGTCAGGCAGTGGCTTATTTAATCGATAAAAAATTTATTCAATCACGCATCCTTCAAAATTATGGGCTGCCCAATGATACGATTATGCCGCCTGGAAATAAATTCTGGTATAATCCCAATACACTTAAATATGGTGCGAATCTGAACCAACCAATGCGAATTAAAAAGGCAATCGCTATTTTAAAGAAAGCAGGTTATTCCTGGAAAAAAGAACCAAAAGTGAACGCTAATGGACAAATTACAAAAGGAGAGGGATTAAAAATGCCTGATGGCACACCCGTCAAACCTTTTAAAATTCTTACCCCGCCAGCAGATTATGACCCACTCCGGGCAATGTGTGGCACGCTCATTCAAGAGTGGTTGAGACAGATAGCTATTCCCGCTATTGCAACACCTACTTCCTTTGGAGATATAATTAATAAAGTAATGACCGAATGGGATTTTGATGTGTTTATACTTGGCTATAGGTTATCTCTTGACCCGGATTTTATGCGGTCTTTCTTCCATTCAAAAGAAGTTGTTAAAGATGGAAATAATCCGATGGGTTATATTAATCCTGAATTCGATAGATTAGCGGATGCTTCTGCTAAAGAAATGGTGCGGGAAAAAAGAAGAGAGTATATCCTGGAACTACAGGATTTCATCATCCGCGAAGTTCCCTGGGTGCCTCTTTATACCCTTATGCAGATAGAGGCATACCGTAATGATAGATTTAGAGGTTGGGTAAATCAACTGGATGGAATTGGGAATGGCTGGTCATTCGTATTTATTAAACCGATGTAATTGGTAACTATTCACCACGAAGGGCACGGAGAGCACGAAGTGAAATTTGATGAATTATCGAATAGAGTCATTGGATGCGCGTAACTATTCACCACGAAGAACACGAAGAAAATTAGATGGTCTCTGAAATTAACCACAAAGTACACAAAGAATACACAAAGAAATAAAGGGAAAAATTTATTCTCTCAAAAATCTTTGACTCTTTTGTGAAACTCTTTGTGATCTTTGTGGTTAAAAGAATTGTAGTTATTGTCAGACACTACCGGAAAAAACGGTGGTGTCTTAATCTAGCATAAAGGTTAAAATAGTGTATAGGGTTCTGCAAAATAGGATTTGAGGGAGACAACAAATAAATATCAAATATCAAATAT
>JBFLYA010000405.1 GCA_040757115.1 bacterium
CACCAGTATCAACAAATATACTGCATGTCAAATTCTTCCCCTCATCTTGTGGATTCGATATTTCAACTTGTGCTACAATTCGTCCCATAATTTCTCCCTCCTATATCAAGTTTTATTTGTTGAGTGGGCTAACGATAAAGTTCAGGTGCGGCGAGGAGAATTACCACAAAAGTTTGATAGCAAGATAAAACTTTGAGAGACCACAAAACTCTGACCACGGCACAGTCCCCCGCCGTCAACTGCAACGCAGGGTTAGACAAAAGCTTTGATTCGCTGTCTTTTCCTTTTCCTCTGCCTCACCGAATTATTGTGCATTCCACATTCACGGTTTGACCCTAACCGGGAGTAGTCCGCCAAGGACACGATTCGGTTCATGCAGTTGTTAGAGATTCTTACTCGACCCTAATTCTTACTCGACCCTAATTCTTCCGACCTACTGAGAACTGTTCGGTAACAATTACTACCCGCTGATTTCCGGGATGGACAAATTACCACAAATTTTCTTGGCGAGTTTATTGGAAATCTCCATATGGCGTGGCACGGCTTCAACCGCTCCTGTCCTTGGATTACACCATAAGGAGTGTGCTCGACCTTCCCGTTTACGGTAGCATCCATATTTACGTAGCTGCCGCAACAAAGATTCACGCTTCATTGCACGACAACCAGTTCTCTCACGGCATCATCAGGGATACCGCGCAATATGTCTCCTCGCCGATCCTCAAGAATGAGAGTAATGGCTTCGACAAGACTTTCTCGACATTCTTCAAGGGTATAACCTTGCCCATTAGCCCCGGGAATCTCTGGGCAATAGCCTATGTACCACTCCCCATCTCTTTCGATAATCGCTGTAAATTCGTTGTGCATACAACACCTTCCTATTAACAAAATTTACGACTGCACTCGCTGACTAACGACAAAGCTCACCTGTAGCGGGGCGGATTACCACCAAACTTTGTAAACAAGATAAAAGATTGAGATACCACAAAACTCTAATTACGGCACGGCCCCCGCTGTCAGGTGCAGTGAATGGTTAGGCACATAAATGATTAATAAATGCATGCATCCAAAATTCTAAGTACTTCGTTTAATAATTCATCGGGTGACCGCTCAATAAATTTTACTTCCCGCGAATTATAATCAACAGATTTAACTTGATCAACCATTACGAAACCTGTAAGAGATACAGAACCAGAAATTTTTATATGAAAGGGGTAACTACGATCTTTGTTCGTGATAGGACACACTATCGCAAGCCCCGTTTTTTGATTAAAAAGGGTATTACTGATAACTAATGCAGGTCGTCGTCCCTTTTGTTCATGGCCAGATTGTGGATCGAATGTCAAAGCAATAAAATCTCCTTTGCGAGGGATATACTTTTCCATTTACCATTCTTCCTTTCCAACTGGAGATCCCCAATTTTCTTCTTCCGTTTTATAATTATTCGGAATTTTGGAAACAAGTTCTTTAAGATTGTATTTTCCACGAATTCTCGTAACAGGTTTGATAACAATCTCACCACGATAAATCTTAATATCAACTTCGTCACCGATTGCTATATGTGCCCGATACAGAACTTCCTTAGGGAAACGGAGACCTTGACTATTGCCCCACTTTTGAATTTTTGTTAACATACCAACCTCCCTTTTTGTATATACAAGTATATACTGTATTGTTGTAAATGTCAAGACATTTGTTTTTTCTGCATATTTGTCTAACGCTGAGTTCAACGGCGGCGGGGAGAATCGCCACCAAACTTTGTAAGCACGATTACCTATTGAAATACTATAAAACTTTCAATTACGGCACAGCCCCGCCGTCAAGTGCAACGCAGGGTTAGACAAAAGCTTTGATTCGCTGTCTTTTCCTTTTTCTCTGCCTCACCGAATTATTGTGCATTCCACATTCACGGTTTGACCCTAAAATATCTCCTTTTTATTTTCTCACACAA
>JBFLYA010000406.1 GCA_040757115.1 bacterium
TTGATATTTATATTTGATATTTAATATTTGATATTTGATATTTATTTGTTGTCTCCCTCAAATCCTATTTTGCAGAACCCTATACACTATTTTAACCTTTATGCTAGATTAAGACACCACCAGAAAATCTGAGTTCAGTTATTTATAAGTATGTAATCCTGGCAGTAACAAATTTACTCCCAGAAAGGTAAATAAGAGACATGCAAAGCCAATTATGGTTAAATAAGCGATTTTTCTACCTCGCCAACCACGCAAGAATCTAACATGAAGATACGCCGCATAAACAAACCAGGTGATTAATGACCATATTTCTTTTGGGTCCCAGCTCCAGTATGAACCCCAGGCAGAATTCGCCCAAATAGCCCCCGTGATTATCCCTGAAGTCAAAAATAAAAATCCTATAAACACAGATTTATAACTTAAATTATCTAATATCTCTAAGGAAGGCAATTGCAAATAAGCCATTTGTTTTTTTAATCTTATTGCTTTATCCTGAACAAGATACATTATGCCAAACTCAAATCCGCAAACAAATGCCCCATAACTAAATAAACTCAAACCCACATGAATACCCAGCCAGTAACTTTGCAATGCTGGAACTAACGGTATTATCTCTTTTGGGAAAAAATATCCACAAAGAAGTATAAAAAAGACAATTGGCAGGACAAACAAACCTAATATCTTTAATTTATACCGATATTCAATAAAACAAAAAATAGCAACTACCATCCAGCCAAAAAATGATAGAGATTCAAACAAGCTGACCATTGGCAAGTGATTAGCCTCAAAACCTCGAACTATTAGACTTAAACTATGGACAGTTAGGCTTAAAATAGTCAGCCAGTATCCATAATTACTCCATCTTTCTCTTTTTGAGTATAAAAAAATAAGATAAATAATAGTTGAAATGGAATATAAAACAAAGGCAAGGTTAAAAAATAATAGATTAAGCAATATTAATCCTCCTTATAAAATAAAGAACGCTTTCGGATAAAATTTACCCTTATTCCAAAGAGAGATTAATCCACAGATTACGCAGATGATACAGATTTTTTTATCACACAAGCACAGAAGTTTGGGAACACGGAATTTTCCTGGTTTTTTGTGTCTTTGTGCCTTCGTGGTGAGCATTTTTAAGGGAAAGTAGTTTTTCCCAGAATAGTTTTCTTTCTTCTTCATCTTTATATTCAACCTTAATCTTATTTCGTAATTTGCCCAATGAATCTACTAATGCTTCATATTCAGTGCCATAAATAATTTCGAGGTCTTCTTTAATCTTTCTGGCTAATGCTGGACTTTTGCCACTTGTTGAGACACTAATAATTAAATCTCCCCTTACCATTGTTGCTGGAACAATAAAATTACACATTTCAGGAGAATCAACAACATTTATTAATAAATTTAATTTATTAGCATCCCCAGCAATTTTAGCATTAAATTGTTTATCATTAGTAGCGGCAATAACTAAAAATGTGTCTTTTTTTATATGGTTAGAGTTATATTCTTCCTTTAAACAGGTTACCTTATTTTCCAATTCTTTAAATAAGGTAGAGAATTTTGGGCTGATGACAGTAACTTTCGCCTGTGCCTCAACCAATGATTTTACTTTGCGAAGTGCTACTTTCCCGCCTCCCACAACAACGCATTTTTTATTTTTTAAATTAAGGCATACTGGGTAGTAAGTCATTGTCTTTTTCACCTGGGGTAAATAATTACTCTTTCTGTAAGCGTTTAACTTCTATCATCATAATCTTTGAGCCTCTTTAAAACACTTATTTGCTTGTTCTCTTTTACCAAGATTTTGTAGAGCGATTGCTTTGTTATACCAGGCTTGTTGAAAAGCAGGATTGAGATTTATCGCTTTATCAAAACATTCTACTGCCTCATTGTATCTTCTCAATTTACACAATGCTACCCCCTGGTTATAATA
>JBFLYA010000407.1 GCA_040757115.1 bacterium
GAAAGGGGATAAGGAGATAAGAGTGATATGGAGATAAGATAATAGAAATAGATTGAAATTTATAGAAATAGGTAGAAATTGATTGGGGAAAACAACAAATTTCCATAAATTTCTATTAGTTTCTATTAATTTCAATTTTTTTATAATATCTCCCTATCTCCTTAATCTCCACATCTCCTTTTGTTACACCACCTGAACGCTTACATAAATGCTATAGTTTCGTGAATTTTAATGGGCTGAAATCTTTTGAAAACATAAGGGAGAAGAATTATTGCAATGTCGAGGTTAAAACCATTTAGTTAAAGAAAAAAGGTGGGTTGGTCCTAAAGCAGGATGAAAAATACACCCGTAATCAAGCTGAATAAGGTTAATTAATATCCCTATCCCTAGAGTTGGCTGAGTCTGGGGATTCCTTTTCATCCCTGCCCGAAAACAAAAATTATTGGTAAGCCAAAATTCCTGCCCCAGTCTAATCTCTAAATCAAACCGATTGGTTTTTTCTAAATCAACGGCGATGGTAAGATTTTCTTTTGGGTTAATGCTTAACCCTAAATTATAGCTTTTTTCGACATCAATCAATGGCTGGTTTAAATTAAAGATAGCTAATCCCATCTTTATTTTTGGACTAACTTCGTATAATCCCCCAACATCTATCCCAATGTCACCCTCCTGTCCATATCCACCAATCTTTAAATACATCTGTTTAAAATTAATTCCAAGACAAAGATTTCTATGGACAAAAGTGCCCAGACCAACGATTAATAATTCTTCTCTATAATTAGTAGAGGCGATGAACTGATGATATGAAAAACCTCTACCTCCTTTGGGGAACGATTGAGCAAAATAGATAAGATTTTGTTTTAAATCTGGCAGGTCAAAAGGATGGGTATAAAAGAAGGTAATTTCGTTGAGGTTAAGCTGAGCCAATCCTGCGGGATTATAGTAAATAGCCTCAGCACCATCGGCAACAGCCGTAAAAGCCCCAGCCATTCCTTCTGCTCGCACACTTAAAGTCTTATTCTCAAAAGCCGCCTCAACATTAGATATTATTAGTAAAAACAGGAAAACAATCCTCATATTAAAAATTAACCCATTTTAAAAGGCATTCATCTAAAGTAAGCACTTGCTCTCTGATGGCGGAAAATTCACAGATGAACACTTGTATCCATTATACCCTCTATCTTTATTTAAGTCAAGGATTTTTATTTGTTTTCAACTCCCTGGAGACCGTTCAGGTGGTAATTTACCGCAGAGACGCAGAGGAACAGAGAAGACATAGAAATAAATTAAATCACATAAAAAGATTATTGATGCAGACATTGAAATACATAGTGTCGTGTTGAACAAATAACGCACGGAATTTGATTCTGGTAACTGGTGATTGGTAACTGGTAATTAAATACCGTTCGGCTGATCTCAGGACGAAACTATTTAACCAGTTACCAGTTACCAATTATCCGTTTGCAGGTTATGAAATCTGATGATACGCCGTGCAAAACTTACTCAACACGACAATAGAACCTGCTTGCCGAATGTTCAGCAGGCAAGCCAGATTGGTTAATCATAAATTTTAATTTTCTTCTCTGCGTCTCTGTGTCTGTGCGGTGAACGGTTACTTAATTTTTAATTAATTTTAGTAGGTTTTACCAAAATAGTATAAGATATTTTAAAAAAATTCTCGCCAGCCTCTTGACAATAAAAGAAAATTATGTTATATTTTAAGTAACTATTCACCACGAAGGGTACGGAGAGCACGAAGTGAAATTTGATGAATTATCGAATAGAGTCATTGGATGCGCTATAGCGGTGCATCGAACTCTTGGGCCAGGTTTGCTTGACACCGTGAA
>JBFLYA010000408.1 GCA_040757115.1 bacterium
ACCCCCTAACCCCCTTTATTAAGGGGGAATATGTGTTCTAAACCAGAGGATACGAGTCTGTGGATACTATACTAATTCGCTAATCTCTAATTCACTAATTCGCTATTTTCAGGGGAAACGCTCATGAACCGTGGGTTCACAACAGAAGAATGAAAATAGGAAAAAAGAGGTGGAGGAAAGATTCTCTCTCTACTCTCTACTTCCTATTTTCAGGAGGAAAATAAGATGAATATCCAGGAACTACTGACAATTTTTATCAGCACGGCTTTAATCAATAATTTTGTTCTGACGAAATTTTTGGGGCTTTGTATATTTTTTGGCGTCTCAAAAAGGATGGATTTGTCTATTTCTATGGGTGCGGCGGTAGTTTTTGTCATGGTCTTAAGCTCTGTGCTTGGCTGGGGAATATATAATTTTATCTTAGTGCCTTTTGGTATTGAATTTTTGCGGATTGTAGTTTTTATCGTCGTTATTGGCTCCTGTGTTCAGATGGTCGAAATGGTGATTAAAAAATATCTGCCAACACATTATAAGATGTGGGGAATTTATCTATTATTAATTGCCACCAATTGTATTGTCTTATCTATTCCCTTGATAAATGTAGAAAATAATTTTAATTTGATACAAAGCGTTGTCAACGCCTTTGGTTCTGGGGTAGGATTTGCCTTTGCTTTAATTTTGATGTCAAGCATTAGAGAAAAGTTAGAATTAGCCCCACTACCTAAATCTTTACAAGGTTTTGGGATTGCCTTTATTGTTGCCGGGCTGTTATGTTTAGCCTTTATGGGATTTAATGGCATGGTTAAGCCTTTATCCGGAGGATTATAAATGGATGCCCAACTTATCATCAATATAATTTTAACCCTGAGTAGTTTGGGATTTATTTTTGGATTAGTTCTGGCTTATGCTGAACTTAAGTTTGGAATAGAAGTTGATGTGCGGGTTTATGAGGTAGAAGAGGTGTTACCCAAAGGCCAGTGCGGGGCCTGTGGTTTTCCTGGTTGTGCCGCTTATGCCGAGGCAGTCGTAGTTGAAGCTGATGTTCCACCTAATCTTTGTATTCCAGGAAAAACAGAAGTAGCAAAATTAGTAGCTAAAATTACCGGTAAAGAGATGAAAGAAATTGAAGGAGTAAAGGCACATATCCTTTGCTATGGCACACCCGATAAAGTATTTGTTTATGATGGGATAATTGATTGCGAAGCCGCTAATTTATTACTTGGCGGAGATAAAACCTGCCAATATGCCTGTTTAGGACTGGGTAGTTGTGTTCGGGTATGCAAATTTGACGCCATCACTTTCTCCAAAACAAAATTACCCGCGATTAATCCTGAGCTTTGCACTGGTTGTGGGCAATGTGTTTCTATTTGCCCTAAAGGTATAATCGAATTGATTCCAGAAAAGGCAAAAGTAAAGATTAGATGTCGCTCACATGATAAAGGCCCTGTAGTCAAAAAAATTTGTAGTGTTGGTTGTATTGGTTGTGGAATTTGTGCGAAAGAATGTCCTTATGAAGCGATTAAATTAGAAAACTTCTTAGCCGTAATTGACCACACTAAATGTCTTGCCTGTACAGATTATAAATGCCTGCCTAAATGTCCAACTCGTTCAATCGTTTCACTTTCACAAATCTAAATCTGTATTTGACACTTCCTCACTTCAACCTGTTTATATCCTAAATTCCCGCTTTTGATATAATATCAATTCTAATTAATTTGTGCTTCTTTAATAAGTTGGAATTTTGTCAATTTATTCAATAGAATCACGAAATTACGGAAAAATTCGACCTGTGCGGTTAGAAATTACAAGCAAATTTC
>JBFLYA010000409.1 GCA_040757115.1 bacterium
AAGGGGTGAAAATCAAAAAAAAGCAAGAAATTGACGTTTGCAACTCTTTTGAAATCAAGGAGTTAGATGGCAGGAGGGCAATAAGAAAAAGAGTGCATCTGTAACTACAAGCAAATCAACATGTTGTAAATTTCGTGAAAGGCACGATTACCCAAAAAGAAGGAGGTATAGAAGTATGAGTGGATATAAAGTTGCGGTTGTGGGTGCGACGGGTGCCGTGGGAACAGAAATGATAAAGGTTCTTGAGCAAAGAGATTTTCCGGTTGCAGAGTTAAAATTATTTGCCTCATCGCGCTCGGTAGGGAGAAAATTAGAGTTTAAAAATCAACCAATACCGGTTTTTGAACTGACTAAGGATTCATTTAAGGGTATTGAGATTGCCTTGTTTTCTGCAGGTGCCTCACGAAGTAAGGATTTTGCACCTTATGCGGTCAAATCAGGTGCAGTCGTCATCGACAATAGTAGTGCCTTTCGGATGGATAAGGATGTCCCATTGGTTGTGCCCGAGGTTAATCCTCAAGATATCGCCTGGCATAAAGGTATTATCGCTAATCCTAATTGTTCGACGATTCAAATGGTTGTGGTATTAAAACCACTTCACGATTTTGCTAAAATTAAACGAATCGTGGTCGCTACTTATCAAGCTGTCTCAGGCACTGGTGGTAAAGCCATCCATGAATTAAAAGCCCAGATAATGGCTTATATTGGAGAATATAAACTGCCGATAGAGGTTTATCCACATCAGATTTTGTTTAATGTTATTCCTCATATAGGTAAATTTCTGGAAAATGGTTATACTGAAGAAGAAATGAAGATGGTCAATGAGACAAAGAAGATTATGGGTGATGAAACAATCAGAGTTAGTGCCACGACTGTCCGGGTGCCTGTATTTTTTTCCCATTCAGAAGCGGTAAATGTAGAGTTTGAAAAAGAAATAACCCCTCAACAAGCAAGGGAAATACTTCAGAAGGCAAAAGGGGTGGAAGTAATTAACAACCCGGTAAATAATGAATATCCGTTAGCCATCAATGCCGCACATAAAGACCCGGTCTATGTTGGTCGGATAAGAAAAGATACCTCTGTTGAGCACGGCTTAGACTTATGGATAGTTGCTGATAACATCCGCAAAGGTGCGGCACTAAATGCCGTCCAGATTGCGGAGGAGTTGATTAATAAAGAGAAAAACGACTATTCAGCCACTGATTAACACGGATTAGCACGGATAAATACAGAGAGCAGACGGCAGAGGGCAGATGAGAAATGGGGAAAGGGGGAAACGGAGAAAGGGAGAAACGGAGAAGGAGAGGAGACACAAGGCACTATATCTGAATTTTCAGCCTTCAGCCTTGAGCCTAATTACGGACACGGATTATGAATTTTCAGTGTTTCATCCGTGTCCATCTGTGGCTGAATAGTTACAATAAATTTTAATCTTCTTCTCTGCGTCTCTGCGGTGAACGGTGAGCTTTCTCAACAAATGGATAGGTAAGGTTGATAACAATATATTAGGAGAGAGCGAAAAGTAGTTTGGGAAGAAAAAGGTTCTTGGACAACCCAGGAGCTCTGGCAGTAGAACCTTTTGAAGGACTGTATAGAGGTTCAACTATTGGGCGGAGAGGATCCAGATTAAGGAGTTTTAGTTTTTCGTAAACTTCCTTATCTTTTTCTGATAGTTGGAGATTTTTTATATGTTTTTTGACAAATTTTTTATATTTTTTTATGTGAGCGAAGGGCTGGCAACATAAAAATACACCTCCCATGTTTTTTAATTTTGTTTAGCTGTTAATAGCTAATA
>JBFLYA010000410.1 GCA_040757115.1 bacterium
ACAAATCAATCAGTTCCGTAGGAACGATATATTGGTAGAAAATTTATGGAAAGCCATTTACCGATATATTGTCCCTATGGGACATTATTTGTATTTCTAAGTAAAGTTTTGAATAATAACTGCTATAGACAAAATTTTTCCTTCCAGAGAAGATAACAAAATGAGAATAAAAGTAACTTATAGAACTCATAAATTACCTATACTTTACCGCCATAGATTTATGGCTTTAATAAAAGAGGCATTGAAAACCTCAGATGAAGGCTATAAAAAATACCTCTACCCTGCCAAAGATTCTAATGAGTCAAAGAGAACAAAGCCATTCACCTTCAATGTATCTTTACCAGCCCAAAGAACAGCCCAAAAAGAGATAATTCCCATAGATGAAGATTATAAGGTACCCATAGAGGATACGGTTTTCTACTTCCCGCCGGAGAGCTCACTTTCCCTTTATATTAGTTCAGCTGATTACCAATTCATTATTAATCTCTACAACGGACTCCTCTCCCTGAAGGAGTTTGCTTTCAACCCAGAGGTAACTCTTAGATTGGAAAGGGTATTTATGCTCAACGAACACCAGATTACCACGGATGAGGTAGTATTCAAGACCAATTCACCGGTATCTATGGAGACTAAAGATGATATACCGATATTGCCATTTAGGGATGACGGGGAGCCGCTTGGAGAAGAAGGGTTAAAAATATTTAACCAGCACTTCAATGCTATTCACAACAGAATCTTAAAGGATATAAGGGGGCAGGAACTATTGAGGGAGATAGAATTCACCCCATTGAATTTACGCAAACAGGTGGTAAAGCATACCTTAAAGGGCTTCAGAGAAAAGACAGGGAAGCCCTACATGAATCTGACCACCTTTCAAGGTTGTTTTAAGCTAAAGGGTGCACCAGAGGACCTTCAGACGCTTTACCAGATAGGTGTTGGCTTAAGAACAGGCCAGGGGTTTGGGATGGTGGAGGTGGGGTAAAATGACAAAAGAAGATATTAAGAGAATAATAAAAGCGAATAAGGGAATTTTAGAACGATATACGGTGAAATCAATTGCCCTTTTTGGTTCTTATGTAAGAGGAATGCAGAAGGAAAATAGTGATATTGATTTACTTGTAGAATTTGAAATCCCCTCATATAATAATTTCATTAATCTGGTTTGGACATTAGAAAATTTGCTGAAAAAAGAGGTTACAGTTGTTACTCCCAAAGGTATAAGTCCATATATCTTACCTTATGTTTTAAAGGAGGCTGAAAAGATTGAGGGATGATAAGGTCTTTTTAAGGCATATCCGTGATGAAGTGAATTATATCACAGAAGTAACAAAAGATATAGATTATGACAGCTTAATGGCTAACGGAACTCTTAACAGGGCGCTCTTGAGAAGTTTAGAAATAATTGGAGAAGCAACAAAAAATATCTCCAAGGAGTTTAAAGAGAAATATCCTGAGATTGAATGGAAAAAGATGGCAGGTCTAAGAGATAAACTTATCCATTTCTATTTTGGGGTAGACTGGGATACTGTCTGGGATGTTATAACAAAAGAGATTCCCGAGCTTAAAGTTAGGTTAGAAGCATTATTACGAGAATAATGAAATTTGAAAGACGGTTAAGATAAAATGAAACATATAACTGAGAAAAGACTATTCTGGTTTTTAAAGGAAGGAACAACCCTTGACCTCTCCAAAAAGGAGCAGTTGGATATGTATGTCCAACAGATTCTTTCAAGGGGGAAGACATCGGATATCAAAGGCCTTTTTAGGACCATCAGCCGTTTAGATTTTATT
>JBFLYA010000411.1 GCA_040757115.1 bacterium
CATTGTAATTTTGATATTTGCATTTTGATATTTACATTAAAGTTCTTCTTGCTATCGCTCTCCCCAAAAGAGGAACCTATTTATGAAAAAGCAATTAGGTTCGCTTTCCTGCTTGCCAGAAGCGAGGTTAAAGCCTCGCACTACAAATCTCTTTGTATTTGTGTTCATTCGTGGTTATATATTCCCTCTGTGTTCTCTGTGACTCTGTGGCTATATCCTGAATGGTTACGGATTTTCGATAATTATAATGCCCGATAGCCTATATCTTTTCGATAATAAATTCCATCAAAATTAATCTTATCACAGGCTAAATAAGCCTTTTCTTTTGCCTGTTTAATATCATTTCCGTAAGCGGTTATTCCAAGCACCCGACCGCCTGAGGTAAGTATTTTATTATCTTTTTGGATAGTTCCGGCGTGAAATATCATTATATCTTTTTCAACCTCGTCAAGCCCAGAGATTTCTAATCCTTTTTTATAAGCCCCAGGATAACCTGCGGATGCCAGAACAACACATAAAGTCGCCCGATTATCCCATTCGATATTTATTTCAGATAGATTGCCTTCAAGACAGGCTTTTATAATTGTAATTAAATCTGTTTTCAATCTTGGCAAGACGACTTGAGTTTCCGGGTCGCCAAATCTACAATTGTATTCTAATACCATAGGTTTGCCAGCGGTAATAATCAATCCTGAATAAAGCACACCGATATATTTTCTCTCTTCCTTTGCCAGTCCTTGAATAGTGGGGGTTAGGATTTTATTTTGAATTTCATCCATCATTTCTTTAGTAATAATTGGTGCTGGCGAATATGCACCCATACCACCGGTATTAGGTCCTTTATCTCCATCAAATATGGCTTTATGGTCTTGAGATGAGACCATTGGAATAACTGTTTTACCATCAGTAAAGGCTAAAATAGAGGCTTCTTCACCATGTAAAAACTCCTCGATAACAATTTTATTTCCTGCGGCTCCGAATATTTTATCCTCCATCGTTTTTTTAATCACTTCAATTGCCTCATCTACGGTTGCACAAATAGAAACTCCTTTGCCTGCGGCTAATCCATCTGCTTTGATAACAATGGGAACGCCCTTTGACTGGACATATTTTATTGCCTCTTGCGAATTACTAAATATCTCAAATGCGGCAGTTGGGATATTATGTCTTTTCATAAATTCTTTAGCAAAGACCTTACTCCCTTCAATTAACGATGCCTTTTTTATTGGACCAAAAGGAGTTAATTCAAGTTCTTTAAAGTAATCTATTATACCTTCTGATAGAGGCACTTCAGGACCAACTACGGTTAAATCAATTAATTCTTTTTTTACAAAATTAGCTAATTTAGCAAAATAATCAGATGAACCTATTTCAATAGGGACACTTGTGGCAATTTGGGAAATGCCCGCATTGCCAGGGGCACAATAAATTTTATCCACCTGACTGCTTTGCTTAAGTTTCCAGCATAAGGTATGTTCTCGTCCTCCTGAGCCAATAACTAAAATCTTCATAACATTAATTATAACCTATTTAATAAAATTAGTCAATAAATTTATTGACATAAAGATTATTTGGTGGTAAAATATTAATCATCTGGAGATTAGCGATGTATGATATTTTAATTAAAAATGGACAGGTTGTAGATGGTTTTAATGTCCCTTCATTTAAGGCAGATGTTGGGATTAAGGATGAACGAATCGTGGCTATTGGTAATTTACGCTCAGGCTCATCACAAACAAAACTTATTGAGGCAAAAGATA
>JBFLYA010000412.1 GCA_040757115.1 bacterium
GGTCATAAAAGTCAAGTTTCTTTTTGTTCACAATCAAAGATTTCATAAACTCTCCCATGAGGAGAGAAATATTATTAAATATTAATTATAAATTAATTAATAACTATATTAAACATATTATACGAGGTAGCCAACACTGCCCCTGATGATGGTGATACCAAGATATGTCTGGGTAAAAAGATTAGAATTACTTTCTCTGAAGAAATGAATAGGGAAACGATTGACACGGATACAATCCTGGTGAATAATGGTGCTATTGTTGGCTCGGTAACTTATGCTGAAGACCTCAGAACCGCATTTTTTATACCGGATAAACCGTTAGAGATAGTGTAAATAGAAAGGAAAAAGGAAAAAAGGAAATTTTTGTTGACTTGATTGATGAGAAGGAGTATAATGATTTGTGTTATGAAAAAAAGGAAATGGTTAGAAGTTAGTTTAATAGTGATACTTGGTATCTCTTTGCTGACTGGGTGTGGACAGAGAAGTAAGAAGTCAGAAGTGGGAAGTGGGGAGGTAGAGGATGAGAATATAACTGTATCTCATGAAAAACTATTGAAAGAGACAACAGGTGTTCAGAAAAAGCAAGGAAAGATAGAAACAAAAGAACTAAGTCAAAATGTAACACCTGAACTGTCAAGAAAAGAGAAAAAACAGATAGAGGAAAGGATACTAAAAATTGTTAATAGAATAGAGAAGTTTCCTTTTTTTAATCTGGAAGGTATTAAAAGCATTGAAGATACTAAAGGGAAGGATGTGCCAGATGAAGAAGAGATTAAAAGGTTAATAAGGGAGTTGGTGAGTATTGGTAAAGCCGGTGTACCAACCTTTATAAAAATAATTAAAGATAAAAAGAGAGATGAAGAAATTCGTATGTTTTTTATCTCGTTAATAGCAGATGATAAGATAAAGGATGATAGAACAGATGAATTTTTAATAGGAATAATAAATGATAAAAAAGAGAGTATAGCAATTCGTAATGAAGTAGTTAGTATATTGAATGAGAAGATTGGTAAGAGATTTGCACCTATTGAAATTTCATCTAAAGAGCAGGAGAAGGTTAAGAAGGAGGTATTAAAATGGCTAAGAAAGATAGAGCGAAAATGTAAATTGTGTTTGGAATATGATGAAAGGGATGCTAGGCTTGCGGCTGGTTGGATAACAGCTGGGGAAATAGATAATATAGAAAAGATTGGTAAGCCTGCTATTCCTACTTTATTAGAGGTATTCTGCCATAAGAATAGAAATTGGATGTTGAGAGCCTTTATTGGTGGACCACTTTGTAACTACCTATATTCTTTACGAGAAAAAGGAGAGGAAGATAATAGGATATTTGAACCAGTGATAAGAGTGTTAGAAGACAGGAGTGAACATAGATCTGTGCGGCATGAAGCGGTAATAATAATAGGGGAGTTAGGAGATAAAAGAGCAGTTGAGCTACTAATTAAATTATACAAAACAGAAGAGGATGGATTAATTCGGATTGGAATAGTATCAGCATTACGAGGTTTGAAGGATGAGCGAGCGATGAATTTATTTATAGAGATAATGAATAATCCAAAGGAAGAGATACAAGTACGAAGTGGGAGTATATTTGGGTTAGCAATTATAGCTGAGCATCCTAAATTCCCGCTTTTGATATAACTATTCTTTAAAAAAATCAAGAAAATGCAAAAAAAGCTTGACTTTTTGTCAAGATATAGTTATAATATTATTATAACTATAAGGAGGGGATATTATGGCAT
>JBFLYA010000413.1 GCA_040757115.1 bacterium
ATTGATTGTGGAAAACAACAAATTTCCATAAATTTCTATTAGTTTCTATTAATTTCAATTTTTTTAATAATATCTCCCTATCTCCTTAATCTCCACATCTCCTTTTGTTACACCACCTGAACGCTTACAAACGATTTAATGCTTCAGCTTAAGCCTAATGCAAACAAAGGAAAGAACCTAATGAATTCATTTAAAAGAACAGAGAAAGAGATAGATTTGCCTTTAGGGGCTGTTTGGCTTATGAATTCTATATCAGAATATAAGGGAAAACAGGAGCTCTATAAGAAACAATCGTCTCAGATTATTAATAGCCTTGTTGAAATGGCATTAATAGAAAGTGCTGAATCATCAAATCGTATTGAAGGTGTAACCGTAGAGAGAAAAAGGCTCAAACCACTTATCATAGATAGAACTAAACCTCGCGACAGGTCAGAAGAAGAAGTAGCAGGATA
Organism: bacterium; assembly: GCA_040757115.1. Classification (NCBI taxonomy): domain Bacteria; species bacterium. The sequence continues at coordinate 453 of JBFLYA010000413.1, forward strand.
CCGCAATGCCCTTGATTTGATTCACAAGAAATATAAAACTTTGGAGATAACACCTATGACAATAAAAGAATTACATCGTTTAAGCCATGCAGAGACAGGCGACGCAGGTGAATGGAAGGAAATAAACAACGATATTATAAGAAAAAATCCTGATGGCTCAGTTGAGGTAATTTTTAAGCCTGTAGATGCTAAGGATACACCCGCCGCAATAGAAGAACTATGTCTTTTATATAGACATAGTCTTGACCAGATGAAATACCCCCCGCTTTATGCTGTTGGTTGTCTTATACTGGATTTTTTATGTATCCACCCATTTCGTGATGGGAATGGTAGGGTATCACGGCTACTTACTCTTCTGGTATTATATCATCACGGCTATGAAGTTGGAAGATATATCAGCCTTGAACGCATCATAGAGCAATCCAAAGAAACATATTACGAAGCCCTGCAGAAAAGCTCTTTAAAATGGCATGAGGTAAAGCACGATATTTCACCGTGGCTGCATTATTTTTTAGGAACTGTCCATTCTGCCTATAAGGAATTTGAACAAAGGGCGAGTAGCATTAAATCGACCAAAGGGGCAAAGACAGAAATAGTGATGCAAATGATAAACAGCCAGCAAGGCGAGTTCTCTATGTCTGATATTGAACGATTATGCCCTGGTATAAGTAGAGATATGATTCGCCTTCTCTTCAGACAGATGAAGAAAGAAGGGAAAATCACCTGCCTGGGTAAGGGACAGTCAGCTAAATGGAAACGAATAGGGGAATAAACCTATAAATAGGGTAATGAATGGGGTAATATAGGGATAAGTAAAACAAACTCGGATTTGCCAATCGTCTCTGTAACTATTCAGCCACGGATTAGCACGGATAAATAAGAGAGGACAGAAGGCGGAAGTGTAAGGACAGGGCTTGTCCGTGTCCGTTCCGTAGGTGGACAACCACAAGGGGTAACCGTTCAGCCACAGAGGCACAGAGTCACAGAGAATTAGAGAAATTAGCCACATAAGGACACGAATTAACCTGTGACATTTGATAAATGTAGTGCGAACCTTATGGTTTTTGCAAAATTAACTTCCACTTTTCTGGAGTAAGCGTTCAGGTGGTGTAACAAAAGGAGATGTGGAGATTAAGGAGATAGGGAGATATTATTAAAAAAATTGAAATTAATAGAAACTAATAGAAATTTATGGAAATTTGTTGTTTTCCACAATCA
>JBFLYA010000414.1 GCA_040757115.1 bacterium
TGTATAACTTTACTCTGCGACTTATAGAATTCATCGATAAGTTGCCAAAGGATAGTGTTTCTCAAAGAGTTGGAGGAATTTGGTAATATCTTTGCTTCAAGTATTTTAACGCTGAAAGGAAAGAGATTATTTTACTGAACTTTGACAAATTTGCAAATTCTCTGAAAAACTTAAAACTAAAAATCGTTGATAGTTTATAGTAGATAGTTGATAGTTGAAGGACTATAGACTATAAACCATAAACTATCAACTATAAACTATAAACGAGTTTTGCATTTTGATATTTGGAGGAATTTGATAAAAATAGAGGTTTTAAATACCCGTTTAAAAACTACAGTTTCCGAGTTTTGCAGAACTCTATAGGTAGTGGAAAAAAGGAGGAAAAATTTATGCACAAAATTGCTGTTATTCCAGGAGATGGAGTTGGCCCTGAAGTAATAAGAGAAGGACTAAAGGTATTAGAAGCAGTTGCAGAGGTAACTGCTCTCAAGTATGAATTGATAAATTATGATTTTGGTGGAGAGCGATATTTACGAACAGGTGAGGTATTGCCTGATTCTGCCTTGAATGAACTCAAACAGATGTCGGCGATTTATCTGGGTGCCATTGGTCATCCAGATGTTAAACCAGGCATCCTTGAGCAAGGATTATTGCTTAAAATTAGATTTGGATTAGACCAATATATTAATTTAAGACCGATTAAATTATATCCGGGTGTCTATACCCCAATTAAAGATAAAGGACCAGAGGAGATTGATTTTATCGTAGTTCGCGAAAATACTGAATGTCTTTATATTGGCATAGGTGGATTTTTAAAGAAAAATACCAGTGATGAAGTGGCTGTTCAAGAGATGCTCTATACCCGCAAAGGGGTAGAAAGGTGCATCAGGTATGCCTATGAATTAGCCAGGACGACAAAGAGAAAAAAACTTACATTAGTCGATAAATCAAATGTCCTGACCTATGGTCATGACCTCTGGCAACGAGTATTTAAAGAGGTTGGGGAGGAATATCCAGAGGTAACTAAAGACCATGCCTATGTTGATGCTTGCTGTATGTGGATGGTGAAAAATCCAGAATGGTTTGATGTCATCGTTACCTGTAATATGTTTGGGGATATTATTACAGATTTAGGGGCGATGGTTCAAGGTGGAATGGGAATAGCGGCAGGAGGAAATATCAATCCTCAGGGTGTTTCTATGTTTGAGCCTATTCATGGTTCTGCCCCGAAATATACCAACAAAAATCAAATTAATCCATTAGCCACTATCTTAAGTCTCCAGATGATGTTAAATAATCTTGGTGAAAAAAAAGCGGCAACATTGGTTGAAAATGCTATCATTAAACTTCTCTCCTCCGGACTTATCAAAAATATGTCTGCCGGTAAAATGGGTATGTCAACATCTGAAGTTGGGGATATGGTAGCTAAGTTCGTTAAGTAAGCGTTTAATGGTCTATAGCTTTGCCATTTTTATAATGGGGGTATCAAGTAAATGCAAAATCAAAATGCAAAATGAAAAAGAAAAGTTTAAACCCAACTTCGCCGTTTAAAAAAATAAGTCTTGTATTATCAACAACTTACAGAGCAGAGAGGTTGAGTTTTGGCACTACAGTATGAATCCCCACAAAATGATTTGACTGTTTTCCCTGGTTGATAA
>JBFLYA010000415.1 GCA_040757115.1 bacterium
GCTGTCTTTTCCTTTTCCTCTGCCTCACCGAATTATTGTGCATTCCACATTCACGGTTTGACCTCAATCTCACCCCCAACAGATTTTTTGTCCTCTTATCCTGTAATCTTGTTTGTAATACAGTAATCCTCTATCAATCTCGCCAAATTCTCCTCAGTAAATTCTTTGAATGGTATCCTCTGCACCAATATATATTGAGGGCTACTGTAGTACCAGTAACGACAGCCCAGGCTGTTTTCGTCGCTTTCAAATGGAGTTTTGGTGTGAAAAACAACTAATTCCCCATGGTCCAGGTTTGCTTCTATTTTAAAACCTTGCTCATAGTTATAACCTCGATGCTCATGTTGAGGACCGCTGCGGTAGATGTAAAACTCGTTACGTTTTTGTCTTCATCCCCATCCGTTTCGGTTCTTCCAGTGTAGCGTTTTGGCAACTGTCCTTAATACACGTTCGATAGAAGGTTTATAGGAATTCATCAACTTCTGGTTTTGATCCTTCAACCTTTGTTTTTGCTCTTCTTTAATCTTTTTTTCTCATACTCAGCCCGGAATTCTTTATTCTCCTCTTGTCTCAAAATATCTATCGTTTTCTGAAAGCGATCTCCGTAGCTCATTAGATTAGGGTTACCTCCTCTGCCCGTTATATTCCTAACAAGAGATTATACAGTTTCTGTATATCATCCAAATGGTAATGTTATCCAGAAACCGGATAATATCAAATTCATAAGCACAGCATCTCCAAAATCAGCTTTAAGTCTCTGTTAGATTCCTTGTTCTATAAAATGATAGTCTGCCATTATCTTCCCTTACTCAATATTCTGACTTATTCTATAAATTGTATTTCTCGCTTTTGGTAATCAATGAGGATACTAAACCGACTTAAAATATCATTACCAACAAACCCGTTGATTCCTAATTCCGCTTGAATATCTCCAAATTCAATCTCGATATTGTTTAACTCTCTGCCTCCGATAATAACTTTCTCCACATTTTGAGAAACTACTTCTTGAGTTCCTCTTCCTATCCCAAATAATCGTTTGACTATCGCAGATTTGTGGTAGTTGAAGTCGACCAGGTCAATATCAATCGCAGTTGCTGCCGAACCTGTATCTAAAATGCATTTGTCTATTACTACGCTGTTCCCCTCATAAGTCAGTTCAAACGTGAGCCATATCAATCCATACTTCAATTCAAAGTTCATCTTATGATTCCTTTATAGGGAATATTTTCGACAATGAATTCTTCAGGCGTTGAAGGAAGAGAATATAAGACTTCCTTGCCCTTATGCTTGTATTGTTGGTAAACTCGCCTAATTTCTTTTCCCTTATCGCTGATTTTCAAAACCGTTCCTTCCAGAATTTTCGACTGAGTTTCTGATATTTTCTCTTCTAATATTTCTCCTATTAATACGAACTTATTGGGATATTGTTTTCGTATTTCTGCCCATTTCATTTGTTTCCCTCCTTGTGTCGTGTTATTCAATGCTTGTATTATATGCTAACGATAAAGTTCAGGTGCGGCGGGGAGAATTACCACAAAAGTTTGATAGCAAGATAAAACTTTGAGAGACCACAAAACTCTGACCACGGCACAGTCCCCCGCCGTCAACTGCAACGACTTGTTAGGAAAAAATTCCACTTCGCCCTCTTTTTTCT
>JBFLYA010000416.1 GCA_040757115.1 bacterium
GATTTTTAATTTATTTTATGGTATTCCAGAAAAGTGGAAGTTAATTTTGCAAAAACCATTAGGTTCGCTTTCCTGCTTGCCAGAAGCGAGGCTAAAGCCTCGCACTACAAATCTTTTTATTATTCGTGTTCATTCGTGATTATATATTCCCTCTGTGTTCTCTGTGACTCTGTGGCTATATCCTGAACGGTTACGAAAATAAAGTATAAATGGAACCAATTAAAGTAGATGAGATATTACAAGCAACAAAAGGTAAATTACTTTCAGGGAATAAAGATACCTGGATTCCTGATATTTCTACGGATTCAAGACAAATCAGGGAAGGTGACCTATTCATTGCCCTTAAAGGGGATAAGTTTGATGGACATAATTTTATTGAGGAGGTGATGCAAAAACAAGCCAGTGGCTTAATAATATCTAAAGAGATACCGATTACCGATTACCGATTACCGATTACCATTATCAAGGTAACCGACACATTAGTTGCTCTGGGGAAAATAGCCGCTTATTATCGCCAGAAATTCAAAATACCAGTAGTCGCCATTACCGGCAGTAATGGTAAAACCACGACTAAGGAAATGGCAGCCACACTTCTTGCAAAAAAATTTAATACCCTGAGAAGCAAAAGTAGCTTTAATAATGCTATTGGAGTTCCATTAACCCTGTTTGAACTAAATAAGACGACCCAGGCCGTGGTTCTGGAAATAGGTATGAATCATCCCGGTGAGATAAAATATCTCTCAGAAATTGCTAACCAGACGGCTGCCCTGATTACCAATATTGGCGAATCTCACATCGGTTATTTGAAGACAAAGGAAAATATCGCCAGCGAAAAAATGAAAATTTTAGAGCCTGCTGGTATCGCTATTTTAAATCGTGATGATGTATATCTGAGTAAAATAAAATTTAATGGCAAATTAATTACCTATGGTATTCATAATGAAGCGGATATTACTGCCCAGAATCTGCATCAGAATATGAATGGAGTCGAGTTCACTTTGAATAATCGTTATCATCTCTCAATCCCTATTTTAGGAAGACATAATGTTTATAATATTTTAGCGGCAACGGCGATTGCTTATGCCCTCGGATTGACTTTTGAAGAGATTGAAAAAGGATATGGTGAGTTAAAAACACCTTATGGCCGGATGGAATTAAGTTCTTTACCAGGCGGGACAAAAATTATTAATGATGCCTATAATGCCAATCCCACTTCAATGAAATGTGCTCTTGAAACATTAAGTCAAATTCAAACTGATGGTCAAAAGATTCTGGTTATGGGTGATATGCTGGAACTGGGCGACTTAAGTCAATCTTTTCATCAAACAACAGGAAAAGAAATTGCCAATTATGGGATTAATATTTTATTTACAATTGGAGACAATGCCTCTTTATCTGCTGATGAGGCTTGTAGAAGAGGGGTAGAGGTTTATAAATGTGGTTCTAATGATGAGATAATCTCTAAATTAAAAAAACTCATTCAGTTAGAAGATATTATTCTGGTGAAAGGGTCAAGGAGAATGAAATTAGAGGAAGTGGTAGAAGGATTAAAATAGATCATCAGTAATTGATAATAGGGTTCTGCAAAATAGGATTTGGGGGAGACAACAAATAAATATCAAATATCAAATATTAA
>JBFLYA010000417.1 GCA_040757115.1 bacterium
GTGGCTTTCACGAAATTCACAACCTCTTGATTTACACGAAGTTACAAGCACACCTTCTTGCTTGTTGCCCTCCTGTTATATAACTCCTTAATTTTAAGAGAGTTGCAAGCCCAAGTTCGCTACTTTTTCTTGATTTTTGCCCGTTTTAAATAGGGGTGGAGGGCAATTTTTTAAACCTTTGAATTTCGTGAAATCCACTACTTTTTAATTCTCTAGAATTATCTTCTTATTTCATTTCTATTGCCTTAAGAATTATAAAATTTTGCCTCCTCCCCTTAGAATGTGCTATGATTGAGAACCGAAAAACATCACCTTTCACAAAATTGAGGAGGTATTCTCTATGGCTTTTCAATCATGGCTCATACCACCTGAAGAATTAACACAAGATAGACTTCAAAGATATACATCTCTGTTTTCTCAGCTCAATACACAACCAATTAGAGATTCTGTCTCTATTGTAGGACGTCCACCCCTTTCACGCCCATCTCTATTAAGGGCGCTTATATACAAAAATATTCGCTGCTTCCCTTCCCTAACAGAGCTTGTCATTGAACTTAAAGAAAATCCTCTTATCGCTGAGCGCTGTGGTTTTGATCTCTGGTCCAATCTTCCTAATGTAGAGAGATTCTCTGCCTTCCTTAGGGATACGCCCAACTACTTATTTCAAGAAATAAGAAGTAACCTTGTCTTCCAATTGGTAGAATTAGAAGAGATATCGGGAAAATATCTGGTTACTGATTCTTGTCCCATTAAGGCAAATGTCAAAGAGAATAACCCCAAGACAGTGATTAAAGATCGTTTTGATAAGACCAAATACCCAAAGGGTGATAAAGACTCCCGACTGGGAGTTATTGTTACCTTCCCCACCCCAAGCAAAAAGAAGATCGAATATTTTTGGGGATATCGTAATCACGTCATCTCGGATGCCATCTCCGAATTACCCGTAGCTGAAATAACAAAACCAGCCAATGTCTCTGAGGTCTCTCTCTTCATCCCTCAGTGTAGAAGGCTACAAGAGATATTTCATTTTCCAATTAATGCCGTAGCTGCTGACTCCCTTTTAGACTCAGCCACTATTATTGAATTCATTGTCAAAGAGCTTAAAGCTAAACCAGTCATTGCTAAAAATCCAAGGGCATCTAATAGAACAGATATTACTCTTTCCTTAAAAGGCATCCCCATATGTATCGCTGGTTTCCATATGCTCTCCAGGGGTAAGTTCAAAGATAAGAAACAGAATCGGATACGCCATAAGTTTGTCTGTCCAATCAAAGGTTCCAAGAAATTTGCTAAAGAGCAACCCTATTGTCCTTGGTGGCATCCAAAGTTCATAAATGGGAATGGATGTATAACCTATCTCAGAGTAGATGTCGATGAATCTATTCGCAGAACTATTGATTATGGCAGCGAAGAGTTCAAAAAGATATATAATCTAAGAACAGGTGCTGAAAGAATCTTCTCCCGTCTATTAGCAATTTCTATGCAGGAACCAACTGTCAAAGGACTTAATGCTACTGCCAATATCTGCACTATAGCTCATATCACTGTACTTTCTGTCGCCTTAACCGCTGTGAGAAGTGACCAAGTAGATAAAATCAGATTCGTTAAATCGCTAATCCCAAATCTTTAAT
>JBFLYA010000418.1 GCA_040757115.1 bacterium
TCACTTGTATCCGAACATACTATTTTTGTGCCTTTTTAGGGATATAAGTCAAGAAAAATATTTTTAAAAAAACTTAATTTTTTACTTGACATTTCACCATAAGACTTTGTGAGTCGCAGACTCATGACCGTTTCTCCTAAAAATAGCCGTAAGAATAGAACAGGGATGACACGGATTAAACGGATGAGTACGGATTTTTTATTTTTTAGTAATCGGATTGAGCGGATTAATCGGATTTCTTTTCTGTTTTTTTATCTGCTCAATCCGCTAAATCCGCTTACTACTTATTTTCATTCTCCTTTGTGCCCACTCCCTGTGGGTAAGTCAGTCCCTACCAGACAATCTCCATTTTGTCAAAATGGGTAGATATCACTTCACCGATGGTGCTGAAACTTCCTCTATTACAGATGTTTTTTCTGTTCGCAGTGGTATGGTAAAGGTAAAGGTGCTTCCTTTTCCCACTTCACTCTCTAACCAGATTCTCCCTTTATGTAGTTCTATCAGTTTTTTGGTTAGGGGGAGACCAAGTCCTGTGCCTGCATATTGTCTGCTATAAGCACTATCAACCTGTTCAAATTCCTCAAAGACCCTTTGTTGATCCTTCTCAGCAATTCCGATACCTGTGTCCTGGACTGAAATTTGCACCATCTCATCTACTGGTCTTGCATTTACATTTATCCTTCCTCCTTCAGGGGTAAATTTGATGGCATTGGAAAGGAGGTTATACATTATCTGTTTAAATCTTGTTGGGTCTGTGTGGACAGTAGAAATGCCTTCTACCTTAAACTCAAGCAAAAGGTTCTTCTTTGAGGCTAATGTCTTGACTAATGTCTCACATTCACTTAATGTCTCTTTTAGAGGGATTTCTTCGATAGTAAGTTCTATCTTTCCTGCCTCTACCTTAGAAAGGTCTAATATGTCATTGACGAGCGTTAAAAGATGTTTACCACTGGTATGGATATTGTTGGCATATTTTGTTTGTTTCTCATTCAGTTCACCAAAAGTCTTTGCTAATAAAATTTCAGAAAACCCAATGATTGAATTTAAAGGTGTGCGGAGTTCATGGCTCATATTTGCCAGGAATCTTGATTTTGCCTCAGTTGCCTCCTGAAGCTGTTTATTAGTGACATTTAATTCTCTGGTAAGTTTGGCAATAGTCTCTATCGCCTCCTCCATTCCCGTTTTTTTCTGACTGCCCTTAAAAAACTCAACGAGTTTCTGATGTAATTTATGTTCTACTGTAAAAATTTTCTCTATGACAATCCACATAAAAACCAGAGGCACTGTGAGTAAAAAAGGTACAATAGGCAGGTGAATATGCAGGTAGGTAAAAAGTAAAAAAGAAATATGTATAATTCCAAGCAGTATCACTACAGCTATGATGGTATTATACATAATCCGCTCCCCTTTAATGAAAAGAGCTATTACCAGCCCAAGAATAAGTATTATCAAAATAACGGCTATTTTGTTTAATGGAACAATATAATTTCCGTTTAGAATTGTATTAATTATATTAGCTTGAACTACTACACCGTTTGAAATTCCTGCGTATTTTGAAAATGGGGTTAGTTTTTCATCACCCATTCCTCTGGCAGTGCAACCAACCAAAACAATTTTATCCTGGAAAT
>JBFLYA010000419.1 GCA_040757115.1 bacterium
GGAAAACAACAAATTTCCATAAATTTCTATTAGTTTCTATTAATTTCAATTTTTGTAACTATTCACCACGAAGGGTACGGAGAGCACGAAGTGAAATTTGATGAATTATCGAATAGAGTCATTGGATGCGCTATAGCGGTGCATCGAACTCTTGGGCCAGGTTTGCTTGACACCGTGAATTGTGAATGGTGAATAGTTACCAATTTTTTTAATAATATCTCCCTATCTCCTTAATCTCCACATCTCCTTTTGTTACACCACCTGAACGCTTACCAATATCTTATAACCGGCTCTATTGCTTCTATATTCTATGGAGAACCAAGGTTTACTAATGATATTGATGTAGTTGTGCAGATATTGGGGAACAGCATATTTCAGGATTGATAAGATTATTCCCTTCGGATGAATTTTATATAAGTGAAGAGACGATAAGAGATGCAATCAGACATAAATATCAGTTTAATATTATACATCCAGCATCTGGTTTAAAAATAGATGTTATTATCAGTAAAAAAGATGCCTTTGATAATAGTCGGTTTGAAAGGATAAAAAAGATTTCTCCAATTGAAGATACACAGGCAAGTTTTGCCTCTCCTGAAGATGTAATAATTATGAAGATGCGATATTATAAAGAAGGGGAATCCGAAAAACATATTAGAGATATAACCAGTATGCTCAAAATATCTGGTGATATGATTGATAGAGATTACATTGAGCGTTGGGCAAAAAAGTTGGGAATAGATGATATATGGCAGACTATTTTGGAAAGATTAAAAACCAAAGGAGGAATAAAATGTCAAGGGTTACAACAACTAAACTATTGGAAATGAAGAAGGCAAATGAGAAGATAACGATGCTCACGGTTTATGATTACTCAATGGCACGGATTCTGGATAATGCTGAGGTCGATATACTTTTAGTCGGCGATTCATTGAGTATGGTGATGCTGGGTAATGAAAATACCTTAGGGGTGGGAATAGATGAGATGGTTACCTTTACCAAAGGTGTAGCAAAGGGCACGACAAATGCCCTGGTCGTAGGAGATATGCCATTTTTATCATATAAGGTGGATGTAAGGGATGCAGTTTATAACGCCGGCAGGTTTATCAAAGAAGGTGGGGCACAAGCAGTCAAGGTAGAAGGTGGCGAATATGTGGCTAAAACCATTTTATCTATGATTCATGCGGATATCCCGGTAATGGGACATCTTGGACTTACACCTCAGGCAATCCATTTATTGGGTGGATATAAGGTTCAAGGCGAAACCCCTGATGCGGCTAAAAAATTAATAGATGATGCCAAACTCTTAGAAGAAATAGGTGTTTTTGCCTTAGTTTTAGAATGTATTCCGTATGAATTAGCCAGAGAAATTACGGAAACACTTGATATTCCCACGATTGGTATTGGTGCTGGACCTTATTGTGACGGACAGGTGTTGGTTATTCATGATATTTTAGGGCTTTATGATGAACTGAGACCAAAATTTGTGCGGAAATATGTGGATTTAAAATCACCAATAAATGAGGCAGTAAAGAAATACATTAAAGATGTCCGAGGAGGCAATTTCCCTGCATTGGAAGAAAGTTATGAGTAAAGAGGCTGTTTATAGTATAGCAGTTAT
>JBFLYA010000420.1 GCA_040757115.1 bacterium
CTCTTTTTTATCACCTGGCGAGTACAATGGTACATCTTCCCAACTCATTACCCATTTATCACCTAAATCCTTATAAGTAATCTTACCACCATCTCCTGGATTCAGGTCTCTAAAAAATGGTGCTATCATAGCATTTGGATCTCTATTGTCAGAGATGCTTAATTTTCAAAGAACAATTAAGGAAAGAAAAAGTAAATTTTACTATTCCTTTATTAACAATTCACAATTCAAGATGCGACCCTATCCTATCCCCTAATACTTCGTTATTCTCATCAGCAATTAATACTTTTCCCCCATCACATAAAATTAAAGTTAACCCTATAAATATAAGTATTCTTTTCACCATTTCTTTTCTCCTACCACAAATCTCGATAATTCACATATTGCATTAACAGATATGCAGGTAGTGCCCCAGGTCCTCCCATACCTCCATAAACACCAACTGTAAGCCATGCTTCTGGAAAGGTGGGATAAAATAGAGTAGGAATTTTACCTGTTAGTCTACCTACATCTTGATAACATACACCACTTATCCCATATTGTTTCATTTGCAGATATGACTTCCATCCAGAAGGTGTTTTTGTCGGATCTACTGATCTTACTGCGACATGGCGAGCAGGTACTGGAATTGGCCATTCTCCCCTTCCAACCAAATCAGATCCATAATACCATTCCTCTCCTCCTATAGATATTTTACCTACCTTCCCCATATCTTTAAAAATTTTCCCAACAGATCTACCACTTGTTTCGAGACCTTGATTTGAAAGTAACGAGTCCCTATCTGTTTTACTCAATCCTCCTCGTACCGCCGGTTGCCAATTCATCGTTGTTTCAATTCCTGCTTGAATAAAGGCTGAAGCAAATACAGATTCCCAGAAGTTATCTATTCCTAATTCGTTTCGCACGAAATCTGTGGACATAATGACTTGAGTAATTCCAGAGGCTATTACCCTATTTGAGGCGAGTGTTTCTGCTACACCAGCACCTACTCCTGCATCCATTGCTCCTGAGAATGCTATCCCATAGGTCATCAGACTCATCATTCCACCTATAACGAACGATTCAAGGCTGAATTCACCAGTTTCAAAATAGGTTATACCCGCACTAACAAAACCACCAATCAGGAATGCTGCCCACCAAGCAAACTCACCGTTGGGGTCTACATAAACAAGTGGATTGTTATAACAATAAACATACGGATTTGAACCAACTATATCTACAGGATCCGGGGTAATGAATCTACCCAGTGCAGGGTCATAGTATCTGGCGCCGAAGTAGAATAAGCCGCTCTCATCCAGTTCCTTGCCAGTAAATGTTGGTCCACCTACAGGTCCGCCACCACCAAAGGGATAATAGAAATACTGCTCGACTACCTTGCCGTCCTTATCCGTAATCACCCTTGCTGAACCTAAGTGGTCATTATGGTAGTAATAAATCTTCGGAGCAGAGTTAATTGGTTGTTCCTGTAGCTTCGCCACTAACTGCCCATTACCATAGACATACGAAGTTTTACTGGTAATAGTTACCTTCTCTGCCGGTGGTGATTCTAACTTCTGGACTACCCGCACTATTTCGTATGCCTTGCCATTGGCAAGTAATGTCT
>JBFLYA010000421.1 GCA_040757115.1 bacterium
GTGGAAAACAACAAATTTCCATAAATTTCTATTAGTTTCTATTAATTTCAATTTTTTTAATAATATCTCCCTATCTCCTTAATCTCCACATCTCCTTTTGTTACACCACCTGAACGCTTACAAAAAATCTAAAATCCAAAATTTATACAAGGAGGTAGTAACGAGTGGTAGAACAAACTAATTTAGGTAATGTTAAGGTAAGTAATGAAGTAATTGCGACTATTGCCGCAGTAGCCGCAACACAAGTAGAAGGAGTAGTTGGAATGAGTGAAGGGATTATTAATGGCATTGCGAAAATTATCAGCGGCTCTCAATTAACTAAAGGCGTAAAGGTGGAAGTAGGTGATGACGAGGTAAATCTGGATGTTTCGATTATCATTAAATATGGAACTTCTATCCCGGATATTGCAGGCAAGGTTCAGGAAAATATTAAAAAAGCAGTTGAAAATATGACTGGATTAAAAACAGTTAGAGTAAATCTGTATATTCAGGGTGTTCATGTAGAAGAAGCAACTAAAAATAAATAGATATTCACTAAAAATTAGTGATAAAATTAAAAGCAAGTAATTGGTGACTAATTACCAATTAGCTAACACAAGGAGGTAAAAACTTATGAATTTCTTGAATAAACTGGGGTTAATAGTCAATGTGTTGATTCTGGGGATGATAGGTGTGGAGGCAATATTACTTGGCACAGGATGGAGTAATTTTGCCATATTGGAGGAATATCTGAAATTACCTAATGCTAATTTGATTTTTGCAGGCATTGGATGTGGGCTGATAGCTTTAGGGCTACTCATTCTCTATGTTGACTGCAAAATTTCTCAACAAGAAAAAGGGATTATTCAAAAAACCCCTTATGGTGAAGTCAAGGTGGCTAAAAAGGCGATTGAGGATTTTGTCAAAAGAATAAGTAGCGAAGAATCATTTATTAAAACCATAAAACCTAAATTAATCCTTAAGAAGAAATACTCAAAACTTTCATTAGTTGTTAGTGTGTGGTCGGATATTCCAACTAATGAAGCCACGCTTGCTCTCCAGGCAAGGGTCAAAGAATCATTAGAAAACATCATTGGTCTCTCTAATCTTCGGGATATTAAAGTTGCAGTTGAAGAAGTAGTTCATCGTGGTGGCAGATTAAGAGGAATTGAATATACTAAAGTAGAGAGTAGGGGATAAAGGAGGTCAATCCAATGAACGAAATAAAAGATAAACTAATACAAATAGTATCTGCTTATCCTGGAGCGGTTATTGGGTCAGTAATCGGTTTATTAGCTGGCCTTTTAATTATTACCTTTGGCTTGCTTAAGGTTATTATTCTTTTGCTGTGTATTTCTCTGGGGATACTTTTAGGTTTTGTTGTGACCCAAACCAGGGAAGGAAAATAGGGTGGTGTCTTAATCTAGCATAAAGGTTAAAATAGTGTATAGGGTTCTGCAAAATAGGATTTGAGGGAGACAACAAATAAATATCAAATATCAAATATCAAATATTAAATATCAAATATAAATATCAAAATGCAAAATTACAAATCAAATTTCAAAAAGGACTTCAAGTATTTGTAACCGTTCACCGCAAGATGCCACAGAGACGCAGAGAA
>JBFLYA010000422.1 GCA_040757115.1 bacterium
CAAAGAATTACAACTACTTTATTTATAAATGGTTATACTCTTGTTCCTCAATAGTTGAGCATTTTCATTTGACCTAATCTTTAACTCTATATGCTTTAGTCTGTTCTGTAAATTTAGGAATTATCAGAGCTAGTTCTTGGTCTCCGGCGATTACCTCAGATGCAAACGGGATACATATAGTCTGGAGGGATGATCGAGATGGATATGGATATGGAGAGATTTATTATAAGCGTAGTCAGGATGGAGGAAATACCTGGGGACCTGATGTCCGATTGACTAATAATCCATCTTGGTCTGAGAATCCTGCGATTACCTCAGATGCAGACGGGATACATATAGTCTGGTATGATTATCGAGATGGAAATCTTGAGATTTATTACAAGCGTAGTCAGGATGGAGGAAATACCTGGGGACCGGATGTCCGATTGACTAATAATTCAGCTCCTTCTTATGATCCAGCGATTACCTCAGATGCAAACGGAATACATATAGTCTGGGAGGATTATCGAGATGGAAATCTTGAGATTTATTACAAGCGTAGTCAGGATGGAGGAAATACCTGGGGACCGGATGTCCGATTGACTAATAATTCAGCTCCTTCTTATGATCCAGCGATTACCTCAGATGCAAACGGAATACATATAGTCTGGATGGATAAGCGAGATGGAAATTGGGAGATTTATTATAAGCGTAGTCAGGATGGAGGAAATACCTGGGGTCCAGATGTCCGGTTGATTAACAATTCAGCGGATTCTGGGTATCCTGCGATTACCTCAGATGCAACCGGGATACATATAGTCTGGGAGGATAATCGAGATGGAAATATGGAGATTTATTATAAAAGAGGGGTTTTCCCATCCCCATCCTTAGCCATTGACATTATCTTAAACCAGGGCACATTTACAACCGGAGAGACGGCAGAGATAGAGGTCAGGGTAGATAATCCTGGTTCTGCGACAACGGTTGATGCAAGGGTCTGTATAAAGTTACCTGCTGATAACTATCTCCAGCTGATAAAGATGGATGATGTTACTATTCCTGAAGGCGGGATTGGCCCGTTAAATCTTATGACCTACACCTTTAATGGTAATGAACCAGCAGGTGAATATGAAGTAACTGGTAGATTACTTCATCCAAACACTGGTGCGTCCTTAACTACCGACATTGAATCTTTCCAGTTCACTCCTTAAAGTGGAAGGTAGAAGAGAAAGAACCCTCGGCTAAAGCCGGGTAGAAACCTTCTACCGCACTTTAGCGCCGGGCCTTTAGGCTTCAACCTTCTACCCTACTTTAGTGGAGGGTCGTACTCCACTATCATAATCTGCGCTGAGAATCTCTGATAACCAATCTTTGTAACCGTTCAGGCTATATATCAAAAGTGTAAGAAAGGGGATAAGGAGATAAAAGTGATATGGAGATAAGATAATAGAAATAGATTGAAATTTATACTCGATGTTCAAGTTTTTTAGTTTTAGGGGCATAAAGTCCTTATTTTTATTTTAGCTCAAGTGAGACAATATGCTGTTCTCCATTTCAAGAAAGGGGTTGATTCCAAATGTCCCCACTCTCGAT
>JBFLYA010000423.1 GCA_040757115.1 bacterium
AATAAATTATCAAAGAGCAGATTATGTTAACAAGATTTATCTCAAATTTTAGTTTTTTTAAATTTAGTTATATCTTGCTGGGGGATAGTCTGTCTTTTTTTACTTGACATTATACCGCACATCTTTTAAAATTAATGTATCTGTCTTTGAGATTGACATATAGGACAATAAATAGTTGGAGGTGGAATAGACAAATTTAACTCACCGTCCATAATGCAACCAACACCGGGAATATGATCACCTACAATATTTACATCATGACCACATTCATGGGCAATCACACAATCAATATGTTGTGGATTTCCTCCATGGAAAAGAATTCTATCTACATAAATAATAGCATGATCTAATCCATTAGGAGTACCTAAATAGCATACTCCAAGAATTTGACTTGTGATATCTCCTCCATCTCCTCCATTATCTAACCAAATTCCACATTGACTATTTCTACCATTAAAATTTATTTTCCGCTTGCTCACTCCTATTCCACTCCATTCATTATTATTTATACTACGGATGGTAAATCCAAGAGCTCCAATATTTCCTAAACCAACTCCATCCTCATCAAAAATAAATAAATCTTTTTCATTTGGATTAATTCTTGTATGTGCTCCACTTATCATAAAACCTCTATACTCTTCATACCGAATTAATCCATCACCAAGGTTAGCTCCTGCAGGCACATTATCATCATCATCCGTAGCATTACCCTCATTGTATGGCCATGCATCTGCGATGTAGTTATTATCATCATCTTTTGGTATATTAACCTCTCTTTGTGGGGTATTTCCTTCTACATGGGCTATGGCTACCTTATTTTCTACTTTCGCCTTTGCCTTTATCTTTCCATATCCACCATAATCAAATGATGAAACTATTATAGTCTGTGAATTTACATCAGATATTGTCTTTGCACTCATGTTTCTATTATAAATACTTAAGTTTGATTGTGGTGGCATGAACTTTAAATCTTTATCTGTGCCTTTACCTCCATTTAAACAATATCCTGGCTCTTTGGAGATGCCAAATAAATCAAATTCAATCTCCCCTACCACATCATCAGGTAATATCCTACAAGTAATATCAGTAAAGTTATCCTTTTCGGGTAACCATCCAGAATTACATTCACTTATAATCGCATCAAATACTGTTACATATATCTCGTCAAAATCTCCCCCATGAGAGCATTCAATAGAAGCTTCTATAAAGACTCTTCCTGGACCAGGGGGATAAATAAAATAAGTTGGTCCATGTCCTTCTGGGAATTCATGCTCCCCACCTTCTGCTAAATATTCTATTGCACTCCACACTATATTCTCATTTATCTCACCACATTCATCACAATACGCCTCAGCGGTACATTTTATCTCCTCTCCTACTACATAATAACTATCATTAGCTGGTGTAGTAATCATTACATTTGGTCTTGGATATTCGGTCGTCATCCCACCCTGTAACACACCACAAATTACATACAATCCATATCCGTAATATGGATCTAATATTATCCAGCCCATACCATACCAATCATTATACATAAAGGCACGCTTTGGAATGG
>JBFLYA010000424.1 GCA_040757115.1 bacterium
AAAAACCCGGGGGTTATTGCCGATTGTACTGGTGACAACGCAGGGGACAGCGTTGGTCCCACCGCAGATGGTTTTGAGACTTATGGTGTAACCGGTGTGGCTTTGATTGCCTTTTTAGCCCTGGCATTGTTCACTAATCAAGAAATGGGCGGTAAATTAATCGTCTGGATTTTTGCCATGCGTATCTTGATGATACTTACCTCACTTGGTTCTTATTTTGCTAATGCAGGTATCAGTTCTGTCCTTTTTAAGAAGAAAAAAGAGTTCGATTTCGAACATCCTTTGACAAACTTAGTCTGGATAACCTCAACGCTCTCCATTCTGGTAACCTTTGGGGCAAGTTACCTTCTACTTGGCGATTTGACTGGTAAATACAGCATGCTCTGGTGGGCATTATCCATTATCATCAGCTGTGGAACCATCGCTGGTGCGTTGATTCCTGAATTTACCAAGATATTCACCAGCGTAAAATCCAGACACTGTGAAGAAGTGGTGAACTCCTCGCGACAGGGAGGACCATCCCTGAATATTCTTTCCGGATTTGTGGCAGGAAATTTCTCGGCATTCTGGGAAGGTCTAACTATCCTGGTGTTGATGTTAATTGCTTATTTTGCATCAAAGAACCCAGCTATTGTGGCCGTGATGCCCCCGGAATTTGTCTTTGCCGCTCCTGTATTTGCCTTTGGTCTGGTAGCCTTTGGTTTCTTAGGCATGGGACCAGTCACCATTGCCGTGGATAGTTTTGGTCCTGTATCGGATAATGCTCAATCAATCTATGAACTTTCAATGGTTGAATCTATCCCTGATGTGGCAAAAGAAATTAAGAATGATTTTGGGTTCGAACCGGATTTTGAACATTCCAAACACTATCTTGAATCGGCTGATGGGGCAGGAAATACCTTTAAAGCCACAGCTAAACCAGTGCTTATTGGCACAGCTGTTGTTGGTGCAACCACTATGGTTTTTGGTATCATTATTTTGATGGAGAGGCTTTTTGGAAATGTTATTGCCAACCTGAGCTTAGTTCAACCGGAAATCATCCTTGGCCTTCTTATGGGTGGTTGTGTGATTTACTGGTTCACTGGCTCCTCAACCCAGGCTGTAGTAACCGGTGCCTACCGTGCCGTTGTCTATATTAAAGACACTATTAATCTGGAACAAAAAGAGGCTTCAATCAAGGATAGTAAAGAGGTTGTTAAGATATGTACCATTTATGCCCAAAAAGGTATGATTAACATCTTCATCGTCATCTTCTTTATGGCACTGGCACTTTCTTTCTTCAACCCTTACTTCTTTATCGGCTATTTGATTGGTATTGCCTTTTTTGGGCTGTTCCAGGCAATCTTTATGGCTAATGCGGGTGGTTGTTGGGATAATGCCAAAAAGATTGTCGAAGTCGGTCTAAAAGAAAAAAATACACCACTTCATGAGGCAACCGTTGTCGGTGATACTGTGGGTGACCCGTTTAAAGATACCTCCTCGGTTTCAATGAACCCGGTGATTAAATTTACAACCTTATTTGGCCTCTTAGCCACAGAAATTGCCGTAACAATGAC
>JBFLYA010000425.1 GCA_040757115.1 bacterium
CTGTAGTTTGGCAAATTTCCCATTTCTCTAATGAGAAATAGGGTGGTCTGATTCATCAGACACGCTTGCTAATAAATGCTGAGACATATTATAAAGGAACCTATAAAAAATTGACGTGAAAGCCTTTTTGGAGTAAAATATTATTGCGAAATAATATTACCCAAAGGAGGACTTTCACGTGTTAAAGATTATAGCACCTTCAAAAGCATTAGTCAAATTTTTTTTCATGTTGAATTTAAGTATGAGCAAACCCCAGAGGGAACATGCTCTCAACACAATGGAAACACTAATTATGTGTGAATCAAGGAAAACCATATCAAACCTTAATAGGACGATTTGCGACAGTACTGACCAGTCAGCGATGTCAGATTTCTTTACTTACAGTCCCTGGGAAAATGATACCGTCAGACGGCAAACAATAAAGTCACTTATCCGATGGTCTGTAGAACAAAACCAGCTCCAGATGTTTCAACCAACTGTAATAATATCAATAGACGATTCTCTTGCAAGGAAACCAAAAGAGAGTAAGCATTTTGACACTGTTGACTGGCATCATGACGCACACGGGCAGAAACAACTTGCTCATGGATTATCATTTATGACATGCCACATACAAATAGGCGACGTTTCAATTCCAATAAATTACAGGATATATCTCAAAGCAGAAACTATAAGGAAACTGAACAGGAAGTATAGAAACAAGCAAAAAATCAAATTCGCTACCAAGATAGAATTAGCCAAAGAAATGCTTGAAGAAATAGCAGAGCATTTACCTCAAGAATTCAAGATATACGTTCTTTTTGATTCATGGTATGCAGCAAAGAAACTAATAAAGTATTGCAGGGCAAACGGATGGCACGTAATATGTGCCCTTAAGTCTAACCGTAAGTTTAACGGTAAAAAGTTAGCCAGGATTGCCCGCCACATCAGGCACAGGAGATTCACTAAGACAATAGTGAACTCTGCAGATTCAGTATCTATTTACTGGGTCTACGAAAAGATAGGCCGAATCAACGGTCTTGATGAAGAAGTAAAAGTCTTCATCTCAAAACGGCACCGCTCCGATAAATTCGGAGAGTTCTTCCTGTGTACAGACACAGAGATGTCTGCCAGGCAAGCACTGTCTTTCTATACGAAACGCTGGGCAATTGAGGTAGATTACTTATACCTTAAGACACGGTTAGGGCTTGAAGACTTCCGCCTGCGGTCCTATAAGGGTATTGTCAAGTTCATGCAGCTGGTGTTTCTTACTCTTCAGTATCTGCACTGGCGTATTCATGAAGAACACAGTCCACCTGTAAAAAAATTGACTGATGTTATTGCTCTTCACCGAACCCAACAGTGGCAGAATACTCTGTTTAGCTTCGCTCATCAGGTATTAAAACACAGGAGTATTAAAATACCTGTAGATAATTTCCTAGCGAAAGCTGCTTGACTTAACTATTCATAGGAATTGTTCAGGTTTCTTGTGCATCCCTGTTTTACAGGGTTATTCCATTTTTGTCAATGAACAATATGTTTCAACATTTATTAGCAAAAATTTGCCAAACTACAG
>JBFLYA010000426.1 GCA_040757115.1 bacterium
AATTTACAAGTATTTTTGCATTTTGCATTGTAATTTTGATATTTGCATTTTGATATTTACATTAAAGTTCTTCTTGCTATCGCTCTCCCCAAAAGAGGAACCTATTTATGAAAAAGCAATTAGGTTCACCTTCTGGCTTGCCAGAAGCGAGGCTAAAACCTCGCACTACAAATCTTTTTGTTGTTCAGAGAGATTCGGATTCATCTCGTTAGATAGTAAAACATCTAACAGGATTCATTCGTGATTATATATTCCCTCTGTGTTCTCTGTGGCTCTGTGGCTATATCCTGAACGGTTACGACGAAACGAGGGTGGCACCTGTTGAAACAATGGCTGAAACAGTTGGCACCGCCGTATTAGCTACAGTAATAACTTCATCTCCAGAACCTATATCTAATGATTTGAGGGCAAGAAAAAGACCATCTGTTTTACTATTGACACCAATTCCAAATTCAACACCACAGTATCTGGCAAATTCTGTTTCAAACCTTTTAACATTCTCTCCAAGGATTAAAGAACCAGATTCTAATACCCTTTGAATTGCAAAATAAATTTCTTTTTTCTCATTTTCATACTCTTTAAGATAATTCCATACTTTAATTGACATTTTTACTCTCCAACTCTTAATATACCATACATATAAAATTATTGCAAGAGATTTTTAAGATGGGCAACAATTTTTATTGTAATTATTCACCGCAGAGGCACAGAGGACGCAGAAAAGATGAGTATAAATGAATGTAACTGTTCACCGCACAGACATAGAGACGCAGAGTGTCTCTGCGGTAAATTACCACTTGAACGGTTACACTGTGATTCAGACAGTAGACTATAGATATCAGACCTCAGACTAAAGCGGGCAGAAATTGCAGAAGGATGTTGGAAGAGTTGGAAGTGTTAAAAGTGTTGAAGAAGTTGGAAGTGTTGAAAACATTTCCTTAACTGATACTGACACTGACACAGTCACTGTCACTGACATAGGTAAGGCTTAGGAAAAATTCAGGGAGTGAAGTTTTGAGGATGGTTTCCCAAATGTCTCTAATTTCCTGCATAAATAGAGTCTATAGTCTTGTGTCTGATGTCCAGTGTCTGAATCACAGAACGGTTACAGATAATTATTGACATTTGTTTAACACTATGGTATATATATCTCAAAACCCTATATCACCTAACTATCGAGTCCCTATTAAAAAATCTGTAACTATTCAGCCACTGATTAACACGGATTAGCACGGATAAATACAGAGGGCAGAAGGCAGAAGACAACAGGAGGAAAAATCTTCAGCCTAATTACGGACACGGATTACGAATTTTCAGTGTTTCATCCGTGTCCATCTGTGGCTGAATAGTTACGATTTGGTTTATAATTCTTCGTGTCCTTCGTGGTTTTAAAAGATGTGAGGAAGGTTAATCTAACCGCACAGGTGGAAAAATGTTACATGCTAATTTTGTCCATTTACATGTTCATTCTGAATACAGCCTGTTAGATGGAGCGATAAAAATAAAGGAGCTGGTTCAAAAGGCACACGAATATAAAATGCCAGCAGTGGCTGTT
>JBFLYA010000427.1 GCA_040757115.1 bacterium
AGATTGGAGATAGAATGGATGAAGGAACTGAGCTTGGCAACTTAGGTATTGCCTATCGTTCTTTAGGTCAATATCAGAAGGCGATTGAATATTTTGAAGAGGCACTGAAGATAGCTAAGGAGATTGGGGATAGGCAGGGTGAAGGAAGTCGTCTTGGCAACTTAGGTAATGCCTATTACTCCTTATGTCAATACCAGCAAGCTATCGATTATTATGAACAGGCACTGAAGATAGCTAAAGAGATTGGGGATAGACAAGGTAAGGAAGACTGGATTGGTAACATGGGTAATGTCTTCCTTTCCTTAAAGGAATACCAAAAGGCAATAAACTGCTATGAAGAGGCAAGAAAGATTGCTGAGGAACTCGGGGATATCTTAGGGATTGGAATTACTACCGGTCAACTTGGCAGAGTTTGTGAAGATAAGGGAGAATATCAATCCGCAATCAGTAGCTATCTTAAAGCATCCCTACTGTTTAAGGAACTTGAGTCACCATATCTTGAGAATATACTTAACCACCTTAACAGATTAAAGGAGTTTTTAGGCGAGGAGAAATTTAAACAGTATATTATGAAAATTCAAGAGGAGGTATAAGGATGGATTTGCTCAGACCTGAAATTAAAGAAATCCTGTCTATGTTAGAGGAGAGAGGAAGAATTAAAGAGGTGGTAAGAGACCATCCGGGGATCAATGTTAATATCTTCAACATACCTGTAGCCATAGACACCTCTTCCCCGATAACTCAAGAACCAATTGACCCAAAGATGACTGTTCTTAAAGAAAAAGAGGCATACCTTAAGATGGAAAAGGAACTTATTGAAAAGTATCAAGGGAAATTTGTTGCGCTCTTAAATGGCGAAGTGGTTGGAGTTGGTGAAGATGAGATAGAATTGGCGATGAGGATTTATAAAGAAAAGGGGTATGTGCCAATGTATATAGGTCAAGTTGGTGTTAAGGAACAGGTTTTTCGAGTTCCCTCGCCAAGGATTAAGAAAGAGGTAGTATGATGGAATACAAGTATGCTCCTGATTTTTATCCACCTGCTCCAGTTTTAGATGTAGAGGTCACTGATCCTCTTCAAACAAAGAAGAATCAAAGGATAAAATGTCAACTGGATACAGGAGCAGATATAACCGTCATCCCAAATAAAACCATCTCTTCATTAAGAATTCCCTTAATTAAGGTTATTCCTGTGGAAGACTATCAAGGCAAAACAGAAGATAAAGAGGTCTATCTTGCCAGGATATTCTTTTGTAACCGTGAATTCATCGTCAAAATTGTAGCAACACCAGAGGATACAGGTCTTATTGGAAGGGATATATTGAATCAATGGATTATTCTATTAGATGGGCAAGAAGAGCGATTTAGTCTAACCCAGAAGGTTTGGAGGCTCTGGAACTTGTTAATTACAAAAACTTGAGGATAAAAACAGATGAATGCTAAAGAGATATTTTTAGATTTAGTAAGTAAAGTAGTAAAAGGACAAGTTTCCTTAGATGAGGCAATAGCAGAAGTTCATAGTCAAAGGATAAAACCCTGGCTGGA
>JBFLYA010000428.1 GCA_040757115.1 bacterium
GATTTGATAGAGTGTATATTTTGAACGATACCATTGCCGCTATTTCTACACCTTTAGGAGAAGGTGGAATTGGTATTGTGAGATTAAGTGGTAAAAAGGCGATAGAAATAGCAGATAAGATATTTAAAGGTAAAAACCGGATTTCTGAATTTACAACTCATACCATCCATTATGGGAAAATAGTTGAAGCAAACAGCAAAGAGGTAATTGATACAGTTCTTCTTTGTGTGATGCGAGCTCCAAAGACTTATACCTGTGAGGATGTAATTGAAATTAATGCACACGGCGGAATTGTTTCCTTAAACCGAATTTTAGAAACAGTTTTATCTCTGGGTGCACGGTTGGCACTACCAGGTGAATTTACTAAACGAGCATTTTTAAATGGCAGAATTGACCTGTCCCAGGCTGAAGCAGTTGTAGAATTAATTCGAGCTAAAACAGACCTTGCCGCTAAATTTGCCCTTTCTCAACTATCAGGTAACCTCTACCATGAAATATCCAATCTCCGTAACCAGATTATCTCTTTATTAGCCGAGATTGAAGCGTCGATTGACTTTTATGAAGAAGATATTGAATTATTGCCTAACACGGAAATTTTAAACAGATTAAATGAAACTAAAACAAAGATTGAGGAATTGATTGACAGTGCTAAATATGGCAAGGTGTTACAACAAGGAGTAATAACCACGATTATTGGTCGTCCTAATGTGGGTAAATCAAGTCTATTAAATGCTTTGGTTGGACAACCAAGAGCCATTGTAACTCATATTCCGGGCACAACGCGAGATACGATTGAAGAAACAATTGACATCGAAGGTATTCCTTTAAAGGTGGTCGATACTGCAGGTTTACGGCATACTGTTGATATTGTTGAAGAACAAGGTGTCCAACGAGCAAAAAAGGCTTTAAAGCTGGCTGATTTAATTATGTTTGTGATGGATGGTTCTGAAAATATTACTCAGGATGACCTGATAATTATGGATGAACTAAAAAATAAACAGACCATCATCATTATCAATAAATTTGATTTGCCGCAACTTATTGAAATCGACAAGGTTAAAAACTATTTACCCGATAAACCCATCATAAATCTTTGTGCCACCCAGCAATTGGGGTTAAATGAGCTAAAAAAGAAAATTAAGGAAATATTTCTTGCGGGTAAAATATTATCAACTGATGCTCCTCTCATTACCAATATCCGGCATAAAGAGGCACTTATATCCTGCCTTAAGAATATAAATTCGGCTATCAAGTCAATTGAGAATAATCTTTCTTTTGAATTTAGTTCGGTTGACCTGCGAGAATCACTGGATAATCTTGGATTAATAATCGGTGAGACTGTTACTGAAGATATCTTGAATGAGATATTTTCAAAATTTTGCATCGGGAAGTAAGCCAGTGAAAAGAAAATGGTAACCGTTCAGCCACAGAGGCACAGAGTTCACAGAGAATTAGAGAAATTAGCCACAAATGGACACGAATTAACCTGTGACATTCGATAAATGTAGTGCGAACCTTATGGTTTTTGCAAAATTAACT
>JBFLYA010000429.1 GCA_040757115.1 bacterium
ATATTAGGATTAGGACCTATTGAGCCGTTGCTAAAGGACCCATCTATTTCTGAAATTATGGTTAATGGTCCCAATCAAATCTATGTCGAACGGCAAGGAAAAATAGAACGCACAAAGGTTACCTTTAATGATAATACACATCTTTTACATATAATTGACCGAATCGTATCACCTATTGGACGACGGGTAGATGAATCAGTTCCTTATGTTGATGCTCGACTTAAAGATGGTTCACGGGTGAATGTGATTATTCCTCCTTTATCTCTAAAAGGACCTATTTTAACCATCCGTAAATTTTTTAAAGAAAAGTTAGAAATTGGTGATTTGATTAGATTTGGCACATTAACGCCCAATATGGGAGAATTCTTGAAGGTATGTGTTGGGGCAAGATTGAATATTATTGTTTCTGGTGGAACAGGCTCAGGAAAAACAACTACTTTAAATGTTTTATCATCGTTTATACCTGCGGATGAAAGAATTGTGACGATTGAGGATTCTGCGGAATTACAACTTCAACAGGAACATATCATTACACTTGAGACGCGTCCTCCTAATATTGAAGGTAAAGGTGAAATTACCACACGGGATTTAGTGCGTAATGCGTTAAGGATGCGGCCGGATAGAATTATTGTCGGTGAGGTCCGCAGTGGTGAGGCATTAGATATGTTACAGGCAATGAATACCGGCCATGACGGTTCACTGACTACGGTTCATTCTAATTCCCCAAGAGATACATTATCCAGAATAGAGACAATGACACTTATGGCAGGTATGGAGTTGCCGGTCAGGGCAATTCGAGAACAAATTGCATCAGCAATTGACTTGATTGTCCACCAGCAAAGACTCCAGGATGGCAGTAGAAAGATAACTAATATCACTGAAGTTCAAAGTATGGAAAATGATGTCATTGTGCTCCAGGATATATTTGTTTTTGAACAAAAAACAGTAGATGAAAAAGGTAAAGTCATTGGTGAGTTAAAACCGACTGGTATTAAACCTAAATTTTATCCGGTATTTGAAGAAAGAGGTATTAAACCACCAGCGGGAATATTCATTAAATAAATTGTAATCAAGTAGGTAAGGAGCAAAGGAGGTTATTTTGTAGTTACATAGATAAAAAAAATTAAAGAATGCTTATTTTATAAGGGTTTTGGATAAATTAGTAAAATAATTTGCTGAAAATGGCAAAAATGACCTTGACAAATTTAAAATTTTGTGGTATATTATCTCTTGTAGAGAATTAAGGTATGAGGAGAAAAAAGATGAAGGAACAAATTCCTATCTATCGTTTTTTTGTGTTCTAAAGTCAGGGTTAAACAAGTATGGCTTGCCAACCACTATCCTTACGAAGAAAGATACAAAGGCGTGTTTGCGTGAGAAAATAATCAACGCAAAACACGCCTTTTTTGTTGAAGGAAAGATTGGAGTCAGACTGACCCCAATACTTCTACCTGTGCTGATTGCCGAATGTTCAGCAGGCAAGTCTGTGTTCTCTGTGGTTAATTTTTGACATTACCGAAAAAACTTT
>JBFLYA010000430.1 GCA_040757115.1 bacterium
ACGAGCAAACTATGATTTGTAAGTCTATGAAAATCAAGGGGTTATACAACAGGAGGGCAATAAGAAAAAAGTGTATTTGTAACTTCTTGTTAATCAAGGAGTTATGAATTTCGTGAAAGGCACAATTACCAAAAGGAAGGAGGGTTAAAAGATGTTAGGTCCAGGTGATTACTTAAATCAGGCAGAAGAAGAATTAAATATTGCCAAAGAACGATTGAAGATGAAGGATTATGATTGGACATTGACTCGAGCTCAGCTCAGTCTTATTAATGCTTTTAAGGCATTGATTGACTATAAAGGTAGCCGTCACCGTAGCAATACTCTTACGGGTTTGTTGAATGAAGTTCAAATAGTATGCGATATTCCTACTGATATTTGCCATGCAATTAACGCCGTAAATACTAAAATGAGTATGCCCAGTGAACGAATTGCCAGATTTGTTACTATGCAAGCAGAAACAGTTTTAGGCTGGGTGATGAGTATGATGGGATACTAAGAAAAGACCATAGACCATAGACTATAGACCAAAAACAGAAAATAAGAGGATAGAAGACCATTTCGATTTTTGGGTGTCGATTCGTGAACTTGTCAGGAACAGGTTTTATCCGAGAGCGTTCAATTTAAAAAAGGAGGTGAGATAATATGCCAAAGGTATTAGTTGTTTATTCTTCTAAGAGTAATAATACTAAAAGATTAGCTCAGGCTATAGTTGATGGAGTGAATGAGGTTGGAGGCGTAGAAGGTGAAATAAAACGGGTAAGTGAAACCTCAAATCAAGACTTAGTGTCAGCAGATGGAATTATCGTTGGTTCACCGGTATATTTTGGTAGTATGTCTGCAGAGGTAAAGGAGATGTTTGACAAAAGTGTTGCTATAAGAAGAAAATTAGAAGGTAAAATAGGAGCGGCATTTACTACCTCAGGACATCATACCGGCGGTAAAGAAACAACTATGTTTTCCATACTTCAAGCAATGCTTATTCATGGGATGATAATAGTTGGAGACCCAATTAGTGCAGGTGGCCATTATGGCGTAGCCTGTGTTGGCAGTCCTGATACGGATGGAATAAATTCGGGCAAGGCACTGGGCAAAAGGGTAGCAGAAATTACAAAAAAATTGTAACTATTTAGCCACTGATTAACACAGATTGACACGGATAAAATAGAAGGGGTTTAAAATATGAGAAAATTACAGAAGAGATTATCAAAGTAGCATTTAAACTGGACAATATTTTCTCTTATGGGTTTTGAAAAAAAACTTTATCAAAAAGCCCTACAGAACATTACAGGTTGAATTATTACAAAGGATTAAAAATCAGTGTTTCATCCGTGTCCATCTGTGGCTGAATAGTTACTAATTACAAAAACTTTAATGCCGCCTTGATTAATTCCTCAATACTATAGCACTTATTAATCGAAATTTGACATAGATATGGCTCTGAAATTCCAAATCACAAATTCCAAATTCCATTTAGTGAATTAGTGAATTAAGCGAATTAGCGAATTAGTAAAATCTAATCTCTAAT
>JBFLYA010000431.1 GCA_040757115.1 bacterium
GAATTTGGTAATATCTTTGCTTCAAGTATTTTAACGCTGAAAGGAAAGAGATAATTTTACATTTTGATATGTAATTTTTATATTTGCTTTTTGCATTTTGATCTTTGGAGGAAATTGATAAAAATAGAGGCTTTAAATACCTGCTTAAAAACTACACAGTTTCCTACTTTTGCAGAACTCTATTCTAATAATGAGATAGGGAGAATTACTGATAACACTATTAGCCCCATTGATTTCTTCTTAATTCTGTATTCCATCAATGTTCGACCCTAACTCACTCTACTATTTGCAATGAATGTACTATTCATATATAAGGTCAGACCTCGAAACTATCTTACTTTTTCTCTCTTCGTTTTTTCCTCTCAAATAATACCGCTATCCAGGTACTAATTTCAAGTAAAAAAACTAATGGTATCGCCATTAAAATTTGGGATATGACATCAGGTGGAGTGAATATCGCCGAGATGATAAAGATAAGCAAGATGGCATATTTTCTATTGTGCCGCAGGCTTAAGGTGCTTAGCCATCCAACTTGTGTTAAAAATAAAATCACTATTGGCAATTGAAATACTATCCCAAATCCTAAGAGGAACATACCCGCAAAAGAAATATATCGGCTAACAGTAATCATTGGTTCTAAAAAATCCGTTTGAAAACCTAATAAAAACTTTACTCCAATTGGCAATACCACAAAAAACGCAAAGGCAACGCCACAAGCAAATAGAAAAAAAGAAATTGGTGCATAGATTAAAAGAGATTTTCTTTCGTGTTTTAGTAAACCAGTAGCCATAAACCTCCAGATTTGAAAAAGGATAATAGGAGAAGAAACAAACAACCCTACCCAAAAAGATAGAAACATATATGAAAGAAATGCCTCCTGGGGACTGATAAACACAACTTTTCCTATTGGTTTAACGACATAGCCTAATATCTGTTTACTAAAGAAATAAGAAATACAAAAAAAGACAAAAACAGAAATCAGACATTTAATAATTCTTATCCGTAATTCTTCTAAATGTTCAATAAAACTCATTTTATTTCCATTTTCATTATCCATTTCCTGATTAAGATACACTATAAACTTATATTTTGTCAAGAAAAAAAGCATTACGAGCGTCTTGTTTTTTTCTTGACAACAGTAGATAATTAGTGTATATTATAATCTAAAATTGGTAACTGGTAACTAATTACCATTACACCAGTTACCATTTACCAAGAAGCCTCTCGGATAAAAATAGGAAGTAAGAAATGGGAAATAGGAAGTAAATAAAACAAAATTCCTACTTTCTACTCTCTACTTAAAAAGTGGGGGTGAAGGAAAAATTTGCGGTGTGCGAAGGCTAATAAAATTACCGCTTAATTTTATCCGAGAGCGTTCTTACCAAATAGGGCTTCACGAAATTCCCTCTCACCCAAATATAGAAAAGATTAGAGGTGGAGGACAGATATTCCCCCTTAATAAAGGGGGTTAGGGGGTTGTAAGTATATAAAGGGGGTTAGGGGGTTGTAAGTA
>JBFLYA010000432.1 GCA_040757115.1 bacterium
CTCAAATACCAGGGTAAGGCAAGGTGCTTCAATTAAGACCTCCGTATGTTAATGTTATAAAAAAAGCGCTTGACTAAAATAAACCAGGGGTTAGGGGAGATTTTATAAATCATAACTGTTTTAGGCTTTTATTATACGAAAGCATAGTTACTGCCAGGAGTTTTCAAATCCCCCCTCGCCCCCCTTTGCTAAAGGGGGGATAATAAGGAGCATGCCCTTAAGAGCATTTTATCCACACTCTTGCACGATGAGCCATTTTTCATGGCCGACCGACCTGCCTATGGCGTAGATAAGAGAACACAAATTTCAAACTTTCAGCGATTCCGCCTCAGCGGACCAGCAAAGACCAGAGATAGACAACACATTAAGCTGAAAGCTGATAGCTGAGCGCTGACCGCTTCGGCCGGAAAAACGAGGTTATTGGATGGAGGCTATTTAAACGTATAAACCTTCCGTATGGGTTCGATCACCTTCCAGGTGCATTTAAGCCCCTTGGGAAAGGTAACCAGGTCTCCCTTGTTGATCTCAACCGTGCCTGACGGGGTTTTCACCTCTACTCTGCCTTCAAATACATAGGCCGTCTCTTCAGAGTCGTACTCCCAGTCAAAGGCGCTCGGTTCACATGACCAGGGGCTCCATTTATCTATACCCAGGGTATCCAGCTCTTCCTTAGATGGTTTTTTGATTTTTATCTCAGACATGATATGACCTCCATTTTCTTAGGATCAAAACTTTATTATTACTCCGGCAATTAAAAAGCCTAAATCCCCCCCCTCACCCCCCTTTAGAAAAGGGGGGATGGGGGGATTTGGCAAGCTTATGTATGCATTTAGATGCCGTTGTAATATAATCCTATACGCCATATTTTTAAATGAGGCATAATTATTTTGCAATCGCAAAATCAGGAATGTGATTAACACATAACTTAGCCAATGATACTTAACCAGGGAGGAGGACAGCGGACTACTTGGGCGGGCCTTTTGCCTCTTTGATGGTAAGGCTTTTGCTGTGCAGGAGACCGATTCTTAGCTTGGAGTTTTCTCATAAAATGCTGAAGGGATTTTGAGCATTCGGAGTTATCCCAACAACGTGTTAACATTACAAATTGAATGATATACAGAAAGGAAATACGGAAATAAAAAAGCTTGTCAAGGATATTTTAAATGGAATATAAATACCTTACGCTAAATACTGAGTGATTTTGGCAATACGGAGGTGCCGGAGGGTTCCCTTCAACTTCCGGAGATATACAGAAACTGTAGAATAACTTGTTGTGTTCTCAATAATTAAATAAGGGTCATAACTAGAACAGCACTTTAAAAAGTGTGCTAACATCTGGTTATGACGTTAAAAAATAGGTACGCAAATCGTTTAAAAAATTCAGAGGCTAAAATCCGTCAAATCGTGAACCTTTTTTCACTGGATTTGAATGCCTCTCAGATTACTCAAATCACCGGTCTTAACCGGAATACTATCAACCGATATCTCTCGGAAATTCGA
>JBFLYA010000433.1 GCA_040757115.1 bacterium
CTACATTCTCTTTATCTATGGTAAAATCTGTTACCCAACTGTTGTGATAAACCACCTTCCCCTTATCTTTTATCCAAAATTCAAAATAATTGACCTCAATACTACCCTCCTTCCCATTAATAGGAACCTTGTTTATCCATTCATAAATCAATTCCCGACCCTTTGAATCCTTTGTCTCATACCGATTCATCTCTCCCATATCCCTTAACTCTTTTACCCACTCCATCAACACCTTGTGATCACCAGGTTTTACTACTAAAATAAACCTCATCCCTTTGTCTCTAAGCTTTGTTATGAATGGCTCATCAGAATAAAGTCCATCCCCAACTATAATGCTTCTCTTCACATTCCAGTCCCAAACTATGGCGGTGGCTTATCATGAGGACTATCCAGCACATTACGATGAGTTTATCAATGACTTTGCCGAGATTATTACCTCCAAAGACGAGGAGGCCATCAAGGCAGTAACCCAAACGCTCAGGAGCCAGAGGGGGATCCCTATAGTAGTGGTTACTATTGGCACTATTCATGACTATACCTCTGGGCATAATACAATCGAGGGCTTTGCTACAGGTCTCTTTAACAATTGGGGGATAGGTTCCAGGGAAAAGAATATGGGCATATTGCTTCTGGTGGCAAAGGAGGACCGAAAGCTCAGGATTGAGCTTGGTGCTGGATATGGAAGAAGACTGGACAGGGAATGCAAAGCTATCGTGGATAAGGTTATTGTTCCCCAATTTAAAAAGGGTGACCTTAGCGGAGGGATAGTCTTAGGTGTCAAGGCGATTGATCAAATGCTAAGGGGGAAGCCACCAGTGCCCCTTACCCAGAAACAGCAGATAACGCATTTTATTATAGATGTGGTCCTTCTCATTACAGTAATCTCACTAGTATAGCGTTCTCTAAATACATATAATAGTTATTAACGAAAATTTCTCATAGAACAGATATAGCAACAGGGTTGATAGTTTATAGTTTCATAGACTATCAACCATCAATCATCAACTATCAACAATACTAATGTGAACTTTTGGTTAATACTTACTATAATATTGTTATATCTACTTAGAGAACGCTCTACTATTCAGCCACAGATGGACACGGATGAAACACTGAAAATTCGTAAATCGTGTCCGTAATCAGGTTGAAGGCTGAAGGGTTCTTCTCCTTGTAACTTTTATTTTCTATCCTTCTTGATTCTCTGCCACTGGAGGAAATTTCCACCCTCCTAACCCCCGCCAGCGGGGGACACCCCGCCTCTGACCTCGTACCTGTTTAGCGTGGTCAGAGAGCACAAATGAATGGTACTGACTTAGTACGAAACCACTTCAAACACAACAAGTTGTGTAATACAAAATCAAAATTTAAATATTAAAATGCAAAATGACATATCAAATATCATATCAAAAATCAAAGAGCAAATATCAAAATTAAGGAATTCTTTTATTCTTATTTTTGATTTTTAATATTTAATATTTGATTTTTTTTATT
>JBFLYA010000434.1 GCA_040757115.1 bacterium
GAGGAAGTAGCAGGGTTTCTCAAAGAGTTGGAGGAATTTGGTAATATCTTTGCTTCAAGTATTTTAACGCTGAAAGGAAAGAGATAATTTTACTGAACTTTGGCAAAGATAGTTTATAGTTGATAGTAGATAGTTGATAGTTGAAGGACTATAGACTATAAACTATAAACCATAAACTATAAACGAGTTTTGCATTTTGCTCTTTGGAGGAAATCCCTTTTGGACACCAAATCTGCATAGATTTCACTATTAGAGTTATTTTCAGACACCACCGTTTTTTCCGGGGCGATTAGATTAACAGCAGCGTATAGTCTAAAGATAAGTATAGCTCCTTTCTGGATGTTGCCATTACTTTATGATGAATTACTTGAGAAGATAGCCAATTCGGAAGTTCGATATCGTCCGAATAGAATTGAGCCGAGATTAAAGAAACGAAAGAAGAAAGATTATCCAACATTGAAAATATCTCGTGGAGAATGGAGGGCTCTCAATGGTCTCGTTGCTTAAGTCAGTGCCATTCCGGTCTGACCCTAATGGCATCCCTCTCTGAGATAATAAAGGAGAAGATTGATTCAGTCTATCAAGTTGATTTGCCTGCGGAAGGGGAAGGTGCTAATAGGAATGAATCCTTGAAGGTATTCCTTTCTCTCCATAATGATGAGAGGATGAGTATCACCTTAGCCGAGCCTAATCTACCCCAACAAGACTGCCATAAGATAATTACCAGGTTTATCCAGACTATCTATAAGGGAGTAATGAATGAGGAATTACCAGAAGAGTCGGTAGAACTGGTTAAGGTAGGTGAATTTAAGGCTACCTCCTGTCAATTGTGTAATGCCTCTATATTCATTGGTTTTTCAGCCTATTACTGCCCGATATGTGGGAAGAATTACTGTTTTAAGCATAGGCACACGGATAAGCATCACTGTAGCCAGGATAGGGATAAAAGCAAACCCATCGAGATTAATGATAAGAATACTGTCTCCAAACACATAAAACCTACGGTAAGGGTTATTCAGAGCCTTTGTGGGTGATATGAATTTCGGGGACATAATACTAAATTTTGCTTTTTCTTCCAAAAATACCCTGTCAACTTAAATTTAATATTGTGTCCCCTAAATTTTCAGCAATTCTAATTATGAGCCTGGGGAAAGGATATATCCTGCCTCCTGGCAATATCATTTACAGAAAGCCACCCATTTCCTCCGTAAAGTGCCATATCCAACATAAGCCTCAAACCATACCTGCGTTTTGTTGAAAGCTTCATATTAATTACCTCCTGACTTTCTTTACCGTACAGAGACACATCCCTCCATATAGTTTATAACTATAATATATATATATTTTTCTAAACTTTTGCGTTTTTTAGAGAGTTGTCAACACAGAATCAATAGATTTTCCGGTTTTGCCTTGTTGATAACTCCAGATTAAAAGCTCTTTGAAAAACAGTTGTCTGACCCAATTGCAAATTTCTC
>JBFLYA010000435.1 GCA_040757115.1 bacterium
CATCTCTTTAAGATAATAAAGGCTATATCTTTTAAGAGAAAGATAAAGTGGTTGATGCCCTATGCCAAAAAAGTCGGCTAACTGCTTCGGATTGTAAAACCCAAAGAAATGAGCTAATGATAGAAACCATAATTGTTTCAAAAGCTATCCGTTGCTTCTGGCGAAATTTTTCCTGAAATACAACAAAAAACCAAGTGAAATTTTCAGTTAAACACTTTTTGAGATAATAAGTTGATTCTTTACTCCTTTGCATATTTCTTTGCCTCCTCCCTGTTTTTTTGGATAGTTTTGTTATCCTTTATCCATTATAACATAGGAGGCAAAGAGTTACAACTACTTTGTTTATAAATGGTTATACCCTTGTTCCTCAATAGTTAAGCATTTTCATTTGAGTTAATCTTTAACTCTATATGCTTTAATCTGTTTTGTAAATTTAGGAATTATCAGATATCAAAATGGTAACTATTCAACCACAGATGGACACGGATGAAACACTGAAAATTCGTAATCCGTGTCTGTTTTCCGTGTCTGTAATTAGGCTGAAGAGTTTTTCTCCTTCTGACTTTTATCTTCTGTCCTTCTTGATTCTCTGCCAGTGGAGGAAATTTCCACCCCCTAACCCCCGCCAGCGGGGGACAACCCGCCTCTGACCTCTGTCTTCTGTCCTCTGCCTTTTATCTTCTGACCTCTGTATTTATCCGTGCTAATCCGTGTTAATCAGTGGCTGAATAGTTACATACCCAAAACACTCAAAAAAGCAATTTCCTATCAGTAGAAAAATGCTAAAAAAAAACAGAAAAATGCTACACTTTTTTTTGTTGACATGTGAATAATTATTTTGTATATTAAATTCAAGATACTAAAAATTCAGAAGTATGATTAGTGGGTAATGTTTTTTTAAGGAGAAGGAGCAAAGATGTTACCTTCGATGAGTAAAAATATCCTCATAGTAGATGGTGATACTAGTATCCGTGAAGAATTAACCAGTGCTTTAGAAGATGAATATATAGTATTGGATGTAGGAGAAGGAAAAAAAAGCCATTGAGATTATAAAGAAAAAGTTAATAGATGTAATTCTGCTGGAGATCAAATTACGTGATCTATATGGACTTGAAGTCCTTCGGCAAATAAAAGAAATAGAACCCCATATAATCGTTATTTTAATGAGTATTTCCTGTTCAAAGGAAATAATAATTCGTGCTTTACAGTTAAAAGCAGATGATTATTTTGATAAGCCAATTGATATAAAAAACATAAAAACAAGAATAAGAAGTTTATTAGAATTAAAAGAAAATCCATATAATTTTAGAGAATATCTGATAACTAGCAGCACATCGTGCACCTGAACATCGTGCACTCCTAATCCTCTATTTTGTAGCAGGACATCGTGCACCTTTATTTAGCTCTTTGACATTAATATCTGTTATAATTAACCTCAAAAAG
>JBFLYA010000436.1 GCA_040757115.1 bacterium
AAAGTGTAAGAAAGGGGATAAGGAGATAAGGGTGATATGGAGATAAGATAATAGAAATAGATTGAAATTTATAGAAATAGGTAGAAATTGATTGTGGGAAACAACAAATTTCTATAAATTTCTATTAGTTTCTACTAATTTCAATTTTTTTAATAATATCTCCCTATCTCCTTAATCTCCACATCTCCTTTTGTTACACCACCTGAACGCTTACAAAAATAGATTATAGAAAAAATCAGCGAAAATCCGTTAAATCCGTGTCATCCGTGTTCTATTCTTACGGCTATTTTCAGGGGAAACGCTCATGAGCCTGCGGCACACAAAGGGGGATGAAAATTGAGCATAGAGATTAGAGATTGGAGATTAGAGATTAGCAAGAGTGCAGGTTCTAATTCACTAATTCTCTAATCTCTAATTAACTATTTTCAGGAGAAT
Organism: bacterium; assembly: GCA_040757115.1. Lineage (NCBI taxonomy): Bacteria > bacterium. The sequence goes on from JBFLYA010000436.1 coordinate 436, forward strand.
CTTTGTGTCCTGGTGCCCTGGGGGCTGAATAGTCACTTTTTAATAGGGAGGAATTTAGATAAGGTATTTGTAATAAATTTAACCAGTGGAATAATATGAGCGTAAGGCATTCTTTTTGGGCCTATAATTCCAATGGCACCTCCGGGCTCATCCTCTATTTTATAAACCGCAGTGATAACACTACATTCATAAAAATCTTCGTAGTGATTTTCATGTCCAATAGTAATAGATACTTCCTCATCCTCTAAATGCTCCATTAAAACCTCACACAATAGGGATTTATTGTCGTATATTTTAAACAATCTTTTTAGCAACTCAATGTTCTCAAACTCAGGCTGATTGACTAAATTACTAAATCCTTCAAGATATACCTTTTGGAGTTGCGGGATGAGGCATAATCCAACATAATGAGAGAATGTAGATAGAAGATGTGAGGTCTTTTGAATTATCTCTTCCTCTTGCTCAGTCTTTTCATAGCCTTGAATAATCTCCTCTTCTTCTTTCTTATCTAAAGAGTCATTTTCCATTAACGAATTTACATATAACCTGTATCCTTTATCCGTAGGTGTTCTACCGGCAGATGGATAAGGTTGGGTGATATATTCAGTTCGTTCTAAATCTGCCATCACATTGCGAATCGTGGCGGAGGATAAACTAAATATATCTGACAATGCCTTTGAGCTAACCGGCTTACCTGTCAAGATAAAATCCTCAATAATTGCCTTTAAGATTTCTTTATTTCTTTCTTCATAAGATGGGGTTTTCATTGTAAATCCTCCCTCCCATTTTTTTTCGGGTAACCGTTCAGCCACAGAGGCACAGAGTTCACAGAGAATTAGAGAAATTAGCCACATAAGGACATGAATTAACCTGTGACATTCGATAAATGTAGTGCGAACCTTATGGTTTTTGCAAAATTAACTTCCACTTTTCTGGAATACCATAAAATAAATTAAAAATCAAACATCAAAATGTAAAATTACAAATCA
>JBFLYA010000437.1 GCA_040757115.1 bacterium
ACACAGAGACAGAGGAGAAAGAGGAGATAGATTTGAAAAGGCAGAAAAAACTTTCAGATTTCTCGCAAAGGCGCAAAGGACGCTAAGAAAAGCCCCCATTGGCGACCTTTGCGTCCTGGCGAGAGCATGGCAAGAGAAAATTTCGTAACCGTTCACCGCACAGACACAGAGACGCAGAGAAAAAATTAAAATCTATTCACCAGAGACAGAAATTTCCTTTTTTTTGTGCATTTCGGGTCTTTCGTTGTTTATTAATCTTTTAATACGGACTTTTGACTAACTGTTTTTAAGCCTTTTTAAACACCGAAAAACACGAAAAAAAGATGTTTTCCTCTCTGTTTCTCTGCGTCTGTGCGGTAAAGGATTACCTGAACGGTTACGAATTTTTAATCAACTTTAGTAAGTTTTACCAAAATAGTAGAAGATATTTTTAAAAAATTCTCGGTCAGCCTCTTGACAAGTTCAGATATGTATGATAATCTTTATTGAGGAAGAAAATATGCACAAAAAGTTCATCCTCGGATTTATATGTGGGATAATTGTGGGTGTGCTACCTTTGGGAATTAAATTTTGGCTACATAAAGAGGCTGAACAACCGAGTTTTACTCATCTGCAAATTTCAAAAGAACCACTAAAAAAAGGGATAGTAGAAATTTTTTATCCTGAAGAAAATGCTACTCAAAAAAAACTCGCTCATCAAATATTAGAAATTTTAGTCAAAGAGTATGAAATGATAGAAAAGGTTCTAGAAATTCCTCAAGAGAACCTTTTATCATATCAACCTTATGGACTGGTTTTTTGTGAAGACATAGATGATATATTTTTAAAATATACAAATAAGGGTTTAGTTCTGGTAGATGGGATATTATGTTATCCCGTTGTTGCAGAGACAATCTTTCCCTTTCGTGAGTCCAAAACTCGGCTTCGACTTGTCTATACCTTGCCCAAAGAATTGGTTAAAGGTATCATAAAAGAAAAATTAAAATTAAAAGAGGATGGAGTTTGGTTTGCCGAAGGGATAGGTGGGTATATTGGATTTTTATGCTGGCAAAGATTTGACCGATATGCCTTTTTTAATTATGAATATCCGAGAATACTTAAATTATACGCTAATAAAAAACCAGGTCAGGAAACGATAGACCTGACAGATTACCAAATCTCCAAAGAATTGGAATATTTCTATACTCCTGCCTCTACCTTTATTATAATTGACCTGGTAAATCGACATGGTCGAGGGATTGTGGCTAAAATTATCTCTAAATTGACAACCTCCAATAATAAAATTGGCTCTAAAGAAATAGCCCAAACTATTAAAGAATTAACTGGTGATGATATACTTTCAGGATTAAAGGTAGTCTCTTTAGAGAAGGTTGAGGAAAGATTTAAATCATTGAAGTTAAAATTATTGTAA
>JBFLYA010000438.1 GCA_040757115.1 bacterium
ATTTATTAAGCTCCTCAACATAATTCTTAATAAAAGGTAATATCTTCTTGCTAATAAACATCTGGTCCCCTCCCGAATAGTAAATTTCGTGTCTTCACACTATTTCTACTATCGACAAAAGACCTTTTTTTATTTAGCTAATTCGTGCCAAAAACTTCTATCATATTGAGTCCTATCCAAAAACTTGAACATCGAGTAATAGGTATTGTGATAATCATGGCCACAGCAAAAAAATCTGACTTTCCAAATGTACCAAAGCCTGATGGACTATCACAGACACTCGGTATAATGGGAATCTACAGGGAGCAATCCCTCGGAAAAGATATTGAATGGAATATCCATCGTACACTTCCGGGGTTGATTCTATTTATAGTTATCGATGTAATGGCAGGTATGTTTGGTCTTGGCGCCGGGTGGGCAAATGTTCCAGTTTTGAATCTCCTTATGGGAGCGCCTCTTAAGATATCTGTTGCTACAAGCAAGTTTTTACTCTCCATAACTGATACCTCGGCTGCATGGATTTATCTCAATTCGGGTGCAGTGCTTCCGATGATAGTTATTCCATCAGTCGTTGGAATAATGCTCGGCTCTATCGTTGGCGTCAAGATACTTGCAAGGACTAAGCCAAAGGCAATTAAGTGGATGGTTATAGGTCTTTTGCTATTTGCAGGAGTGAGGGCTCTTCTAAAAGGGCTTGGATTATGGAACTAAGGCAAATTCTAAATCCTAAACACGAAATTCTAAACAAATCTCTCAATGATTTAAATTCTAAACTGTTTAATTAACAAGGAGGTAGAAATAAGATGGTTGATGATAGAACAAAGGCATCAGAAGAGCAGATAAGATACGCACAAATATTAGATATTGGAATGTACCTGGGATTTGCCCTTATTGTGGTGACCTTTGTAGTGTATATGTCAGGGATGCTATCGTCATTTATTCCTCCTCAGGAAATACCTAAATACTGGGGTATGGCATCAAAAGATTTTATACATAACTTTCAGGCCCCTACAGGATGGGGATGGTTAGCAATGGTAGGTAAAGGAGATTATCTGACTTTTGTAGGTATAGCCCTCCTTGCAGGGCTTACAATCTTATGTTATCTGGTGATATTACCTATTCTCATTAGAAAAAAGGATACTCCTTATGTGGTAATAGCAATTCTTGAGGTTGCTGTTTTAGTCTTAGCCGCAAGTGGAATCTTAAAATCAGGAGGGCACTAATAGCTGGAGTTTCGTGAATTTTCTATGATTCTCCTGAAAATGTCTGTAAGTTATTGTAATTGCTTGATTTACAAAACTACATTTTCATCGTCCTCGTATAATATATATTGTTGGTCATTTTGAATGCCACAATCCTAATTCCTTATTAAAGCCCCCAAGATTGGGGGGTGGGGGTTGA
>JBFLYA010000439.1 GCA_040757115.1 bacterium
TTTTCCACAATCAATTTCTACCTATTTCTATAAATTTCAATCTATTTCTATTATCTTATCTCCATATCACTCTTATCTCCTTATCCCCTTTCTTACACTTTTGATATATAGCCTGAACGGTTACACAAATTTAAAAAGGGAGTGATGAAAAATGTGGGTAGAAAAAGCACAGGTGCCAGTTATTCTTTTTACGCAATTTCAACGAATAGAAGCATATATGTATACTTATAAGGATGCCAGGATATTGGATGAGTTAAACGCGGGAGCGAAAGATTATATCGCCCTTACAAATGTCAAAGTATATTCTATTGAGGGGAAAAAACCAATGTATGAAGTAGATTTTATGGCAATTAACAAAAAACATATTGTAAATTTAATGCCTCAAGGCGAATTTAGCGAAAAAGAGTTATTTTAACTTCCTTTGTTTAACTATTTCGTAGCAAAAGATAGCACAACTAAGAGACACATTGAATGAAAGTTTAGCCCCTTCCATTGGAATACGCACCTTTATATCAAGATGTTTTTGTATTCCATAGCGGATTCCTTTTCCCTCAGAGCCTAAAACAAATCCTAATGGAAACAGTAAGGGGATTTTGGTTATATCACAAGCATCATCACTGACCTGGGCGCCAATAATCCAATATCCACATTCCTTTGCCAGAACTATTGCTTTGGGAAGATTAGCTACTAATGAGATTAATATATAATTTTCGCCTCCAGAGGCTACATGTAGAACCGTTTCATTGACTTCACACGCCTCAAATTGAGGAATAATAATCGCAAATTTCCCAAAACAAGCGGCGGTGCGGATAATCGCACCTAAGTTCTGCGGGTCATATATCCTGTCTAAAAATATAAGTGTCAATTGGTTAGCAGTTGAATAACTCAACAAATCCTCAAAAGAAGTATAAGCATACTTATCTACTCTGGCAATTATACCTTGAGTATTTGTCTGGGGTTTAATTTTAATTAATTCATCTGAAGATAAACGCTCTAAAGAAATATTATTTGCTATTATTAATTTCTCGATATGTGGTTCATTAAAATTATCTTGCAAAAATACCTTTTTTATACTTTTAGGCTTTGTTTTTAGTCTTTCTAAAACAGAATTTTTCCCATACAAAAGCATTAAATTTCTCCTGAAAATAGGTTATGGGACGCAGATTTTCGCAGATTATCAGGATGTATATTTAAAAATCCTGAAAATCTGCGTTTATCTGCGTCCCATACTTCTCCTGAAAATGTCCGTAACCTATTGTAATTGCTTGATTTACAAAACTACATTTTCATCGTCCTCGTATAATATATATTGTTGGTCATTTTGAATGCCACAATCCTAATTCCTTATTAAAGCCCCCAAGATTGGGGGGTGGGGGTTGA
>JBFLYA010000440.1 GCA_040757115.1 bacterium
TAATATACAAATAAGCAAAACAAAAAAATGGGAGAAAGTCAAGAAAAAAGTTGAGAGAGCTCTTATTTGGAAGAGGGGTGAGACTGAAAGGCAAAGGAATGTCCCTTAAGAGGAGTGATGGTAAAAGTTTGGTGCAATTTTTAGAAATGCTCAATATTTACGGTATTAAAGCCGATTATCTGAACAAGTTTTTAGAAGCGATTAATAAAGAAGAGGTAGAATTTGAAACAATTGAAATACCAGTTATACCGCAACATGAGGAAAAATGGAAAAGCCTTTATACACTTACAAAAGATGAGAAAAAGAGATTTGAAGAAAAGGAAATTCTAAGATTAGAACTTGATGATAAAATTTCTCCCACAATAGACCTTTTACTAAAGATATCAACATATCTGGCTAAAGAAAGAAAAGAAGAAGGCATCAAGATAGAGCAAATTAGAGCTGAAGTTAAAAAGGAAAAGATACCAGGAGACATAATAGATTTATTTGACTGGGATAAAATTTGGGAAGAGATTTGCGATTTTAGAATTGCAAGAAGATATTAGAATTTAATTTTGGAAAGAGAGAGATTAAAAGATTTGCTTTTATCGGGTAGATATGAAATTCTGGCATTGCCTGAGATTCTAAAGGTAAAAACTCAGGATGATGTAATGCGGTTAGAGGATATAGCGATTCTTGTTATCAAGAAATACACAGATCTGTTTTATAGGAAATATGCAAAGCGTTTTGAGACAGGAAACTTGAATTATAATAATGTAGGTAAGCAAATGGTGCTTCCTTTTGTTTCAGAAAAAGGCGAGAAATATGTTTTACAAATAAAGAAAAAAGATGAAAAAGGAAAACCTATAAACAGAGATTTAATTAACAAAATTAAGGAATTAAAAAGAAACCTTAATAAACTCCTGAAAGAAGAGTCAGAAGAATTGCCGAGAGTTTATTTGGACTCTCATCTTTATCTTCCTATACTTGTTCAAAGCACGAAGATAGATAAAATCTCTCCAGAAGAATTAGTAGAAAGTGAAGCAGATTTTGTTAAAGAATTAAAGGAGTATTTAAAAAGAAACAAAGAAAGGTTCAGAAATTATAAGATATATCTTTTACGCAATTTCCCCAAAATTGGAGTGGGGTTTCAGTTACAATGGTCAGGTTTCTATCCTGATTTTATTATGTGGATAACAAATGGCAAAAAGCAAATTATGGTCTTTGTCGACCCAAAGGGATTAGTGCATACAAAAGGATTGGACGATGAAAAAGTAGTCTTTGCAGGATTTAAGTCAAGCGATTCCGATGCAATCACCATTAAAGATATAGAGAAAAAACTCGGTAAAGAAAATGTAGTATTA
>JBFLYA010000441.1 GCA_040757115.1 bacterium
TCCACAATCAATTTCTACCTATTTCTATAAATTTCAATCTATTTCTATTATCTTATCTCCATATCACTCTTATCTCCTTATCCCCTTTCTTACACTTTTGATATATAGCCTGAACGGTTACGGAATTTTGAATTTTGGTCATTGGAACTTATTTGTATTTTGGAATTTGTGATTTGGAATTTTGTAATTTAGTCCGCTCTCCAGCATGACCATATTTGTCCAGTAAAACTTGTGGGACAGAATAAGGCAAAATATAGGATGTGTCCTTAGGTTTTCCTTATTGTCTAACAGTAATATCTTCCCGCAATATTCTTCTTTGTCCACCATCCCTATCTACAAACCAATTTTTTGGTGGAAGTATTTCTTCAATCTGGTCGAGTTGATTAAGTTTTGTTAGCCGTTCATAGATGAGTTGCCAACCACAATCCATTTCTTTATTGACTTCACATTTACCATTCTGGCTACCGCCGCAGGGACCATTAAGTAATCCTTTTGAACATCGGGCAATTGGACAGATACCTCCAAACTTACCTAATTCACAACTACCACAGCCACGGCAGGTTTCCAGCCATAATCCATGTTCTATGGGCATACCCATAAATGTAGTGTTCAAGGCTGGATAAACAGGTTTATCCCCAAATTGTTCAGATAGTGCTTGCACTCCCACACCGCAAGCAGAAGAAAGCACGGCGTCAGATTGTTCCACTTTTCCTTTTAACTCATCAACAAATTCCCACTCACATTGCCGCTGAATACAAACCTCACTAATATCAGGTTCTTTTCCATCCAATTTAAGTGCCATTCGCAGGCAGGTGGCAATAATACCAACCTCTTTTTCACCACCAGCCATACAAACCGTAACACAGGTTCCACAACCAACTACCAATATCTTCTGGTAGTTTGCTATCATTGCCTTTATTTCCTGGATTGGTTTTTGTTCTGCAATAATCATTTATTTTTTCTCCTTATTTCTGTGATATATCTCCGTGAACTCGGTGTCTCTGTGGTGATAAAAATCACAAAATTATAAATATATCATATTGTAATAAATTTATGTAATTTTGTCAACAAAAAATTCTTGAAATTTTTAAACTTTAAAAAAATTTTTTCTTGACTTTTCAGTATAGATTATGATAAACTTCTTTTAATTAATAGAGGGTAGTCAAATTCTCTATCTACTATAGCAGTTATTAGTCAAAATTTTACTCAGAGTGGATAAGGAAAAAATCCCAAATCCCAAGCACCAAATCTCAAATAAGCACCAAATTCCACATACCAAAAAGCGAATTAGAGATTAGTGAATTAG
>JBFLYA010000442.1 GCA_040757115.1 bacterium
AGTTACAATAGTTTTTTATTGACAATCTGGCAAGGATAAAGTATAATAATAAAACAATGCTTAAAGTAGATAAAAAAACAGATAAATCTGAAGAAGAAATAAACACTATCCAAATAGTGAGTTTTTTAATAGATAATGCTCTGTATGGAATGGATATTAGTAATGTTCGAGAAATTATAAAGGTTGGTAAAATTACTTATGTGCCGGGCAGCGCTGAATACATCACAGGCGTTATGAATCTCCGCGGAATGGTCATCGCTGTTGTTGATACGGGTAATTTACTTGGATTCTCTAAAATTGTCTTTTCTGACCAGACACGAATTATCATTACAGAAATACAAAATCAAACTCTAGTTGGATTTCTGGTGGATGAAATTATTAATATTGTCAATGTGTCACCAGATAAAATTGAACCTCCACCTGCTACTCTCGAAAAAACCAGGGCTAAATATATCAAAGGTGAAGTTCAAATGGACGGTGAATTAATGGCAATATTAGATCTGGCAGAGATATAAATCGTAACCGTTCAGGTGGTAATTCACCGCACAGACGCAGAGGAACAGAGAAGACATGGAAATAAATCAGATAACAGAAAAGATTATTGAGGTAATCTTTGTAATACATAGGACATCAAAACCAAATTTGTTAATCAATCATGATATGTCGGTCCTCAAAAGCTTGCACTGATGAAAATCCGTGATGGAATTCTGCGTCTGGTAAATAGTTTTTAATTTTTTCTCTGCGTCTCTGTGTCTCTGCGGTGAACGGTTACTATAAATCCAGGTGATTTTATGGAAATCGAATTAGCCCTTTTTAGATTACAAAATCAACAATTTGGTATTGAAGTTAAATCCATAAATAGAATTCTTACCTCATCTTTAAATAAGAAAACCCAAAAGATTCATTTTGAAGATGTTGAAATTCCAACAATAGATTTAACCCGTGAATTTAATCTAAATAATCACAAAAAAAGGCAAAAAAAAGAAATTATCCTTGTTGAATTCGATGGGATTAAAAAAGGATTATTAGTTGATGAAGTCTTAAGGATTTTAAAAGTAAATTTAGATAAGGTTAAGGTCATCCCTTCCTTGATAAAAACTACTGCCCCAAAAGACCATTTCTGGGCAGTAGCACAAGTTGAAGAGGAGCTTATTTTATTATTAGATATCCGTAAATTGTAACCGTTCAGGCTATATATCAAAAGTGTAAGAAAGGGGATAAGGAGATAAGAGTGATATGGAGATAAGATAATAGAAATAGATTGAAATTTATAGAAATAGGTAGAAATTGATTGTGGAA
>JBFLYA010000443.1 GCA_040757115.1 bacterium
CCACAATCAATTTCTACCTATTTCTATAAATTTCAATCTATTTCTATTATCTTATCTCCATATCACTCTTATCTCCTTATCCCCTTTCTTACACTTTTGATATATAGCCTGAACGGTTACAAAAAAGGTTTGGGAGAATTACTTCAATGCTGGAGGGTAAAAGAATAATAACAAATCTTCAAAAGGAAATATTGTCTCTATTTTCTCAAATTCCTGACTATGAAAATTTTCGACCTGTGCAGTTAAGATAAACCACGAAGGGCACGAAGACCACGAAGAAAAAATATGGTAACTATTCAGTAATTATTCAGCCACAGATTAACACGGATAAATAGCAGATAGTAGAGGACAAGAGGTAGGATGCAAGGGGCGAGAGAGCAGAGGGTAGAGATAGATGTCCCCCGCTGGCGGGGGATTAAGGGGGTGGAAGTTAGAAGGAGAAAAGCCCTTCAGCCTTCAGCCTGATTACAGACACGGATACCGGAGATGCCTCACGGATTTTTCCGTGTTTCATCCGTGTCCATCTGTGGCTGAATAGTTACGATTTGGTTTATAATTCTTCGTGCCCTTCGTGTTCTTCGTGGTTTTAAAAGATGTGAGGAAGGTTAATCTAACCGCACAGGTGGAAAAATTTATTCTCTCAAAAATCTTTGACTCTTTTGTGAGACTCTGTGTGATCTTTGTGGTAAAAAAATTGTAGTTATTGTCAGACACTACCGAAAATTACAAGACATTAAATTCCATTTCGTGTCCTTCGTGCTCTTCGTGGTGAATAGTTACTTTTTTCCCTTATTTCCCTCTGCGTTCTTTGCGTGCTTGGCGTGAAACTTCCTTTCTCCTGAAAATCGGGGCTCGGGACTCGGGAAGGCTGGTAACCACAGGCTTTTAGCGGTTATTAACTGGAAGTTTACATAGGATAATACCCATAAATAAGGCATAAAAATAATCGTTCCGTTAGGAACATAATATCGGTAGGAATAGATAGACAAATCAATCAGTTCCGTAGGAACGATATATTGGTAGAAAATTTATGGAAAGCCATTTACCGATATATTGTCCCTATGGGACTGTTTAAGAATATAGATAGTTAAAAGAAATTTAGGTAAAAGTTTTTGACATTACCTTCAGTTTTTAGAGGAGGTTATAAAATATGAGTGGACATAAATACTCATCTATTACTTATGACCCAAGGGTAAATCTTCTTTTTGGCATTAGGAATCAGCAGAATAAGGCTGTAAAGAAGATAAACTTACTTAAGAGTCAAATTGAAGGATTACTCCAACACATTGAAG
>JBFLYA010000444.1 GCA_040757115.1 bacterium
TTTGGCTTCAGTTATTACCTTGCACCAAAACAATGAACAAGATAATTGGATTAAGAAGAGGCAGATACTCTTTGAGCTAAAAAAGGCTGCATAAATAAAAAGGATAGACCTATTTCACAGGTCGAAATTTTGCATGTAAAAACTGGTAACCGTTCTCACCGCAGAGACACAGAGACGCAGAGAAAGAATTAAAATCTATTCACCAGAGACAGAAATTTTCTTTTTTTTTGTGCATTTCGGGTCTTTCGTTGTTTATTAATCTTTTAATACTTAGTTTTGACTAACTGTTTTTAAGCCTTTTTTAACACCGAAAAACGCGAAAAAAAAGATATTTTCCTCTCTGCGAACTCTTGCGTCTCTGCGGTAAAGGATTACCTCTTATGAACCACATCCTATTAATAAAAAAAATTTATCCCCATATAAATTTTTAACATTTGACCTCTAAAAATATTTATGCTAATATTATTAGTCTATAGTTTCGTGATTTTTAGAAGATTGAAATCCCCTGAAAACACAAGGAAGAGGAATTATTGCAAGGTTATGGCTAAACCATGAGTTGCAAAAAATAGTGAGTGAATTACAAAATTCCAAATCACAAATTCCAAATTACAAATAAATTCCAATAACCAAAAATCAAAATTCCAAACAAAAGAAGGAGAAGTGCTTTTCAATGAGGCAATAGAATTAAAGAAGAGTTATATTCCCCTCTTGAGAGGGGTTAGAGGTGTGTCCTTCAATTATTGAAAAACCTAAATCTGACATTATTGAGCAAAATATTCAACTCCCTTTAACAAAATTGATAAAGCAATAGGTTTTGGAATTTGGTGCTTGGAATTTATTTGGAATTTGGAATTTGTGATTTGGAATTTATATTGCAAGGTTATGGTTAAACCATGATGAATAAATTCACGAAACTCCAGTTAGTCTAACTATGGATAAAAGTCCAAGATTTTTGGAATGAGAAATGGAGATAAAGGAAACAAATATTTTGCTTACACCAGAAGAAATTATAGAATTAATTGGTATTTGTGAAGATGGTGATAAGGATAAGGCGATAGTTTTTTTAAAGAATCTGCAGAAAAAAGTAGCAAAGATTCAGAGTGGTTTTCGGTCTTCGTATCAGCGCGGTGGACATATCGGAGTGGCAAAATATTAATTGTGAGTAACTGTTCAGGCTATATATCAAAAGTGTAAGAAAGGGGATAAGGAGATAAGAGTGATATGGAGATAAGATAATAGAAATAGATTGAAATTTATAGAAATAGGTAGAAATTGATTGTGGAAAACAA
>JBFLYA010000445.1 GCA_040757115.1 bacterium
GGGAAACCATCCTCAAAACTTCACTCCCTAAATTTTTCCTAAGCCTTACCTACAGAAGTATAAGCAGGTCTCCCAAGCCTTCATTCTTCTGCAATTTCTGCCCGCTTTAGTCTGAGGTCTGATGTCTATAGTCTACTGTCTGAATTACAGAAGTTTCAAAGAAAATTATTGACAGAATTAACCAAATATGATAAATTAAAAGAGATTAAAATGAATCTAATTAGAACCAGAGAAGAAAATTATATAAATCTTAATCCTTTACAAACTGGCGGTAGAACGAATGCGGCGGTAAGAGTGACTGCATCGGCTTATGTTGATGGGTATTCAGTTTGTGATTATTGTAAAGGGGTACTTCATCTAATTGAATCCCCACCTATCTGTGATTTAACCCGAACATTAGCCGAATTTCTGGGAATGGATGAGGCGCGAACAACACTTGGTGCTCGTGAGGGGAAATTTGCGGTGATGCATACCTTACTTTCACCTGGAGATTCAATCGTCATTGATTCTAATAAACATTATACTACCTATGTGGCGGCTGAAAAATCCTGTGCAAAAATATATGAAGTGCCCAATACCGGCTACCCCAAATATGAAATAATTCCAGAATCTTACAAAGAAACTTTTGAACTGGTGATAAAAGAAACTGGTCTTGTTCCAAAACTTGCCCTTCTGACGCATGTCGATGGCGAATACGGCAATCTGGTAGATGCCTATGAGGTAGGTAAGATATGTCAAGAATATGGTGTGCCGTTTCTTCTTAATACCGCATATACCGCAGGTCGAATGGAGGTTAATGGAAAAGAATTATTGGCTGACTTTATTGTTGCTTCGGCTCATAAAGGATTTGGTGTTCCGGGAACGATTGGCGTTCTGGCAACAACTGAAAAATGGGCTGACAAATTATTCAGGAAATCTACTCGCTATCCTAAAAAGGAAATTGAACTTTTGGGGTGCACCGCCCGTTCACAAGCTATTGCCTCTCTTATCACTGCATTTCCGTATGTCAAAGAAAGAGTGAAACACTGGGATGAGGAGGTAGAGAAAAGTCGCTGGCTTGTAACACAAATGGAAGCACTGGGAGAGATTGAACAACTGGGAATAAAACCAACAAGGCATGATTTGATTCGCCTCAAAACCCCTCTATTTGATAAAATTGCTCAAAAACATCGCAAAAAGGGTTATTTCCTCTATTCTAAACTCGAAAAACGGGGAATAATTGGAATAAAACCAGGTCAAACTCAATGGTTTAAACTCTCTACCTATGGCTTGACATGGGAACAAGTCAA
>JBFLYA010000446.1 GCA_040757115.1 bacterium
ATAGTTTTGAGAATTTCTCCTGATAAATCAAATGAATTTGGTTTTGGACCACGTGGATATCTTTTTTGCATAATTCTTTCCTCCTTAAAATTTCTATGCCCACGTGGAATTATCGTCATTTTATCAGCAAAACTTTAGAAAAAACTGTGAAAAAATTTACTTAACACAGTACTAGACTGGACACCAAATGAACAAAAGTTGCTATTGTTGGTTTAAAGCAAGATATTTCATGATGGGACTCCTTTTATTTTAGATTTTGTTATATCAGTATAACATACCTGTCAATCTATTAAAGGATGCCCGTCTTTACATATTATCAATTTCCTAGCAGTTAAAAATGTTATTTCCTTAGTGGATGAGTGCGGAGTGTGGATTGGTATATTAATCATGCAGAATTATCCTATTTTCTGTATATCATGTAAAAAGTAATGATAACCAGTTAGAATTATACAGAATTTATTTGTTTTTGTCAAATTTTTTCGACCTGGGAAAACAAAATTATACTCCACTGCTTGGTGTAAGAAAAGGAGATAGGGAGATTAAGGAGATAAGGGGATATTATTCTAATTCCACTCTTCTAAAATCTACCTTTTCTTTAGCAAAGTTTACAAGAATAGCCATCTTTACACCTGTAGCTTTTAAATATGAGCGAACCTGAGCATAATGAGCTTTGCTTAATTCCTCCACCGTTTTTAATTCTACTATTACCTTGCTTTCTACAAGAATATCCAATCTGTGTTTCCCAATTTCTTCTCCTTCGTAGTAGATTAGTATTTCTTTCTCTGTCTCAACTCTCAATCCCTGTTTTGTAAGTTCAATTACCATTGCCCTGCGGTAAATACTTTCCAGAAAACCTGGATCCAGTGTCTGGTGTACCTTAATAATACATTGAATTATTATCTCAGTAAGTAAATTTTCTTGATATTCTTTTGATATCTCCATATCTCCTTTATCCCCTTATCCCCCTTCTTATACTAACCACGATCAAAATATTCCTATTTCACAGGTCGAATTTTTTCTTGACCTTTTGAGGCTATTGTGTTAAAATACAGAAAACTATATAATAACTTGTTAGCCCGCTGCGAAGAAACAGACTCAGAACGTAAGTGGCGAAGAAGTAGCTTGGAACAGGAGCAATGAAGAAGTGGTTCGGAGAGGAAGTGGCGAAGAAGTAGAGTGGAGCAGAAGCATCGAAGAAATGGACTCGGAACGGAAGTGGTGAAGAAGTATCCTGGAGCAGAAATAGCGAAGAAGTAGCTTGGAAGAGGAGCAGCGAAGAACCAGA
>JBFLYA010000447.1 GCA_040757115.1 bacterium
TTTAACTCAATACAGGAAGAAGGAAAAACACAATCACCGGTTATATTGAAAAACTGGTTTCGGATGGCTTATGCCAATTATTTACTACTTTCTTCTACATTAAAAGAAAATAAGGAAACCTTTATTGCGGACAGGGAACTCAAAAGGTTGTTTAGTACCACTTATGGCTATTTAGGAACTGAATCGCCTTATGGTGAAATGATTCCGCCAAATCTAAAATTATTTAAAGAGAATGCGAATAAAATTAGCGAAGGGATAAGTAAGATTTATCCAGAAATTAGATAGAAAATAGAGTTAGCGGAAGATAAGGAAAGTTAAAATGAAAATAAAACACATCCGAACTAAATTAATCTCTTTTATTATCCTGTTAATAGTTGTTTTGACGACTATCAACAACTGGTATTTTCTTTCAAGTTACTCAAAATTGTTATATGATGAATTGAAGAAGAGAGGAATAGAGATTGCCAATAATCTTGCCTATACCAGCCGCGAAGGAATTTTGACTGGCAACCTTTTTAGTGAGCTAACACCATTGGTAGAATCTGTGAAGATAGAGCCGGATGTTGCCTTTGTAACCATAGTGAATAAAACTGGTTTGGTATTAGCTCATAGCAACCCCAAAGAAATAGGGAAAGTTTATGAAGATGAATTGACTAAAAAAGCCCTTTTATTTAAAAATCTTATTGAGATACAAAAAAACAAACAGATAATTATATTTGGGAGCAAGGTTAGAGTAATTGGGGAAGGTATCTTAGAAAAGACGCAAGAGTTGGAAGGTAAAAAACCAGAAACAATTGGTGCGGTGATAATCGGTGTTTCATTAAAAAATCTCCATCTCAAAATGAACCACATCTTTACGATAAACCTGATAATAACAGTGGGAATGGCAATATTGGGGGTTATTTTCACCTTTCTGTTTTCTACCAGTATTACCAAACCTATCAGGTCACTAACTGAAGTTGCTCATGCCATTAGCCAGGGGGAGATATGGAGACGGGCAAATGTTAAAACCGCAGATGAAGTTGGTGAATTGGCAAATTCTTTTAACCAGATGACCACAGATTTGATAAACTCAAGAGAGGAAGTTCAAAAGGCAAAAGAACACCTGGAAGAACGGGTGGAGGAGGCAACAAAAGAGATTAAAAAAACTAATCTGGACCTCACCACAAGATCAAAAGAGTTGGAAAAGGTAAATCTTGAACTTGACAGGTTCACCTACACCGTTTCACATGACCTTAAAGAACCATTAAGAAGCATTGAGACCTTTACTAATTTTCTATTA
>JBFLYA010000448.1 GCA_040757115.1 bacterium
AAAGGAAAGAGATAATTTTACATTTTGATATGTAATTTTTATATTTGCTTTTTGCATTTTGCTCTTTGGAGGAAATCCCTTTTGGACACCAAATCTGCATAGATTTCACTATTAGAGTTATTTTCAGACACTACCGAAAATAGAGGATAGAAGTCAGATTTTATAAGGTTCCTTAATATCTGTCTTCTAATTTCTGTCCTTTGACTTCTGATAAATAGACTATGGAAGACAAAATATACCGAATTATTGATGCCAATATAAATCGAGCAAAAGAAGGAATAAGAGTTGTAGAAGATGTATGTCGATTTGTTTTAGAAGATGAAGAACTAACCTCAAAACTAAAAAAAATCCGTCATCAAATCGGAAAATTAACACATAAGTTAGTCAATTATTCCTCACTTTTAACCTCAAGGGATAGCGAATGTGACCCAGGGTTATCCATCTCCGCCCAAAATAAGGGAAAAAGAAAGGATTATGTGGATTTAGTTATTTCAAATATGTGTCGTGCTGAGGAGTCCTGTCGTGTTCTGGAAGAAATTAGTAAACTCAAAGACGAAAATCTAAGCTTTGAATTCGAGAAAATCCGCTATGCTCTGTATTTATTAGAAAAAGAGGTAGTTAAAATAATTGAAAGGTCTGTATGCAATTGTTGATTATGAATTATTTGGAGAAAAAATGGACGAAGTTACCCAACAGATAATTGCGGCTGGGGTAAAAATAATTCAATTTAGGGCTAAAAATCTGACCGATAGAGAATTTATCAATCACGCCTTAAAACTCCGCAAATTAACTCAAGGGATAACCTTCATCATTAATGACCGTGTAGATATTGCCTTAGCCGTAGAGGCAGATGGTGTCCATCTTGGCCAGGATGATATGCCTATTTCTTTGGCTCGTCCGTTACTCAAAAATAAAATAATCGGTCTATCAACTCATAATTTTGAGCAAGCAATTAAAGCCACTAAAGAGAAAATAGATTATCTTGCCATTGGACCTATCTATCAAACCACCACGAAAAAAAATGCAATAAAACCTATTGGTCCTGAAATAATCCAGAAAATTAAACAGATAACCTCAATACCTGTTGTTGCTATTGGCGGTATTAATGAAGGAAATATTGAGGGAGTAATTAAAGCAGGAGCAGATGTCATTGCCATTGCCTCGGGATTATTAAACAAAAATTCCCTATTAAGGTGAGCCATAGCCCTCTGTCACGGGCCTTATCTTTACCCATAAGTTTTACTGGACGATGTTACATTCATTCACAATTCGCAATTCAC
>JBFLYA010000449.1 GCA_040757115.1 bacterium
TGATCCTACCCCTAAAAGTGCAACAAAAAGTTAAGCAACCTTTTTATTAATTATATCGTTATTTTTTTCTTCAAACTCCCCAGGTGATAAATATCCGATTGTTGAATGAAGTCTTACTCTGTTGTAAAATATTTCAATGTACTCAAATATACTTTTCTTTGCTTCTTCTCTCGTTTTGTAATTATTCCAATGCGTTAACTCTGTTTTGAGCGTATGGAAAAATGATTCCGTAACAGCATTGTCGTAGCAATTGCCCGTTGAACTCATCGACTGGATAATTGAGTTCTCTTTAAGCATTGTTCTGACTTCAGCGCTCGTATATTGGCTGCCTCTGTCTGAATGGAATATTACTGCTTCAACTTTTTCTCTTTGGGTTATGGCCATCTGTAATGATTTTGTTACTAACTCAGATGATATTTTGCTACCCGTAGACCAGCCGATTATTTTACGGGAATATATATCCATTACAACGCACAAATACAGCCAGCCTTCGCAAGTCCATAAATAAGTTATATCACTTGTCCAGATTTTGTTCTTGCTCGATGAACTGAAATTCTGATTAAGTAGGTTTTTATTGAACTCGGCTCCTTTGTTTTGATGCGTTGTCTTCTTATACCTTCTTTTCGTCTTTGCCTTGATTTTATTTATCCGCATTAACCTAGCTACTCGTTTTTTGTTCACCAATATCCCAACTCTTCTAAGCGATGATGTTATCCTCGGTACTCCATAATTACCACGGCCTATCGTATAATAATATTTTATCTGCTCAAGAAGTTTTAACTCTTCGCTTCTTTTCTGAGTTACCTGACGGTTTAGCCAACGGTGATAACTTGATCGGCTTATTCCTAATACCTTGCTGCATAAACCGATTCCATATTGCTTTCTGTTCTCTTTTATAAACATATACTTCACCCTCCGACTTTCGTGAAGTATGCTATGGCTTTTTTTAAAATGTCTCGCTCCATTGTCATATCATGAAGCTCTTTACGTAACTTTCTCAATTCTTCGTCTTCCGGCTTTTGGTGACCTTTACCGGGGAATGAATTCTCTTGGTCTTCAAGGTAAGCCCTCTTCCAGTTATGAAGCGAGTTCTCATTTACTCCTAAATCCCGAGCTACACTGGCAGTTGATTTGCCGCCCTCCAATATCAGTTTTACTGCCGATATCTTAAACTCTTTGTC
>JBFLYA010000450.1 GCA_040757115.1 bacterium
TTTTTTCTTTACATTTATCTACAAAATATGGTATAATAAATTCCGAACTTTGGAACTTAACGGATGGAGGTGAATTATGTGCAGAATTATAGCCATTGCTAATCAAAAAGGTGGTTGTGGAAAAACGACCACAGCCGTAAATCTGGCGACGGCGTTAGCTAATCTTAACCGGAAGGTATTACTTATTGACTTTGACCCGCAGGGAAACGCATCACTTCACATGGGAATTAAAATTTATGACTTACAAAAATCAATGTATGATGTTTTAGTTGACCCGGAGAAAACAGTAAAAGATGTCGTTATGCCTACGGAAATTAAAGGATTGGATATAGCTCCGGCAAATATTGAACTATCCGGGGCAGAGATAGAATTGGTCAATGTTATTGGTCGTGAATCGGCACTTAAAGATAGTATGGATAACATAGATAAAGACTATGATTATATCCTTCTCGATTGTCCACCTTCTTTGGGACTTTTAACCTTAAATGCCTTTACGACCGCTCAAGAAGTGCTCATCCCGGTTCAAACAGAATATTTTGCATTAGAGGGAATGAAAAAGTTATTAAAAACAATTGATGTCGTGACTAAAAGACTAAATCATACCTTAAAAATATGTGGTGTCCTTGCCACGCTGTATGATTCTCGAACAAATCTAAGTGAGGCTATTTATAAAAAAATCAAAGAACATTTTAAAGATATGGTGTTTAATACAAAAATCCGTAAGAATGTCCGATTAGCCGAGGCGCCATCTTTTGGTCTCCCGATTGAAAAATATGCTCCTAATTCCTTTGGAGCACAAGATTATCATAAATTAGCAAAAGAGGTGATTAGTTATGAGTAAAAGAGCTGTTTTAGGTAAAGGAGCAGAATCTATATTTGAAATTACAACATTTGAAAAGAAAGAACCACATCTTAAATCTGTTAGATTGCCTAAATTTAAAACCTTTGAAGTAAAATTGTCTATCTTGCTTCGAACAGACCAATTAGAATTTCTGACAGAATTAGAGCGAAAAATAATGAGAAATCGCTCCACACAGAATAAAAAAGAAAGAATAACTAAAAACTCAATTCTCAGAGCTTATATTGATGTTTTAAGCAGTGTCGAGATAGATAAGTCAGAAATACGAGATGAGGCAGAATTGTTACGCAGGTTAAAAAGCAAATTGCAAGTGGT
>JBFLYA010000451.1 GCA_040757115.1 bacterium
CCACAATCAATTTCTACCTATTTCTATAAATTTCAATCTATTTCTATTATCTTATCTCCATATCACTCTTATCTCCTTATCCCCTTTCTTACACTTTTGATATATAGCCTGAACGGTTACAATTTTTTTTTAAAAGAGCTCTTGTTCTTCATCCTCTGCCTCAGGATGACGAGGACGAGGTTTTAAACTACTTAACTTTAAATAATGTAGAAGGTTGTATATCCCTGAAAGAGAATAGAAACTATTAAATTCTTCCTTTAAAATCACACCTATTTGTTGACCACTCCAGGTAATTACTCCATCTTTATCTGGGATAGGTCCACGGATGATCCTTTCTCTAAAACCTTCTATATCCTTTAGCTTCATTGGCGCACCACTGCGAGGTTTATCCTGTAATCCATTAATACCCTCCCTATTGTATCTTTCTATCCAATCAGGGATAGATCTAACACTCACTCCTAATGCTTCAGCAACATATCTCTGTGGTTTCCCCTGAGCAAGCAAAACTATTGCTTGAATCTTTATTCGAACTCGTCCATCTCTCATTTTTTTTGCTATCTTGGCTAATTCTTCAACTGAAACATCACTTCGCACTCTTTGCCATCCCATATAGTTCACCTCCTTAGAACTATATATCGGCAAAAAGATGCAAAAACTTTATAGAATTGATATTATTTGTCGTCATCCAGAGATAGCAAAGGAGCAAAGAGAAGAGCGTCAAGAGGATATGGCTGAGATAGAGAAGGAATTGGAGGAATTAAAGGGAGAGGTAGACAAACAGAAAAGACCTTCTTTAAAGAAGATAGTTAAGAGGGTTGAAGATATTTTATCTTTTCGACATGGTTATGGTTTGTATAAGTATAAATTAGATGAGAAGAATAAAAGTTTTGAATATTTCAGGAAAGAAGAAGGGATAAGATTAGAGAATGAATTGGATGGGGTGTATATTTTACGGACTTATGTCAATGGCAATTGAAAACTGAGCCATTTTTGGCAATTGAAAATTGACCCAGGGGGCTCCAATAATCCATCAAATTTGGCAATGAAAATTGACCCACCCCCAAACGCATTTGTGTTACGAAATTTC
>JBFLYA010000452.1 GCA_040757115.1 bacterium
CCTGATTTCCTTTCCATTGTTTTCGCTATGCATTCATCAAGTGTAACATATCCTGTTTTTACTGAAAAGAGTTTATCAAATGCCTCATTTAATCGTTTTTTCTCTTTCTCATCTGGATTGGATTTATATGCCGTAAGTTCTTTGTAGTAATCCCATATCTTGTGTCTGAATCCTTCCACCAAATCCTTATGTGCCTTAAACACTGGTATCAGCTTTGCATAATGTCGATCTTCATGTACCCAGCATAATGCATTAAGTTCTGTTATACCCCCAAATTGTTTGGCAGCATCACTAAAGGAGTATCTTTATCTTTTCACTTAAGTTCTGCTCCTGATACCATGCCACTGCTGATGCTTCGAGGATAATATCTCTATATCGAGTTTTTATCTTTCTATATACCTGCTCAAGTTTATTTATAAATTCTTTCTTGCTCATACCAGATGACCATACTGCTCCAGCAATTGCTCTTCTGATATGCTCTGGCACATTCTTTTGCTTAAGGTATTTCATGGTTGCCTCATTTATGGTGTAGTGTAACTCTTTGGCCTGACTTAATATCCCTAATACTGTCAGTCTACTTTTTTGCGGATTGATAAAGAATGCACTGTAGTACTCATTGCATAATACTGAAAAATACTGACTGGTTCCCATCACTCGTGCTCCAGTATCATCTATGTGTTGGTAACTGGTGCTGGATATTCCTGCCTCAATTATCTTACTTTTTCCCTGGTGAAATTTATCCTTGTCCTTAATCAGGATATTCGATATATGTCCGGCTGATATCTTTATCCCAATATCCTTTAACTTCTGCTCAGTCTTATCCTCTGTTATCCGATAATCATAATACCATGTTAATATCCATGACTTTAAACTCGGGTCATATCCATCACTTAAATGTTCTGGAAGATTCGCCTCATAAAGATTACCTGTTGATTTTGAATAGAAACGCTCTAATCTATATTCGGTATTGTAAGGCTCTATTTTAATCCCCTGGATTACTACTGAACGATATCCTTTATGCCGTGCATCATCAGGCAAATCTCCTTTATACCTTACTACTTGCTGGTTATGAA
>JBFLYA010000453.1 GCA_040757115.1 bacterium
TATAGTTTCTAATAAATTTCTTGACATAATTTAATATTTATGCTATACTATTGTCTGGAGGTGACAATAGTATGGCTGATATACCAAGTCGTTATGTTCGTAAATTGACAGTAAAAGAAAAACAGGAAATAGACCGTTTATGTCGCAAAGGAGCATCAGGAATTTCGTTAAGAGCATTTATTATTCGATTGTCTTCACAGAAAGTACCAATCCCAGAAATATGCAGATTGACAGGGCTTTCTCGTCAAACTGTCTACTTCTGGTTAAATCGTTTCGACGATTTTGGGGTTTCTGGTTTGGAAGACGAACCTCGTTCTGGCCGTCCTATAAAGTTCAACCATGCAACTTGCAAAAGAATCGTGCGAATTGCTACTTCCAAGCCAAAAGATATAGGACTGCATTTCACAAATTGGACTTTACCAAAATTGAAAAATTATCTTATCAAATCAAAAACAGTTCCTTATATCTGCATAGAAAGTTTACGCACTTGTTTACGTAAAGGTGGTCTAACTCTGAAAACTGCTCAGAAGTGGATGATATCAAGAGATCCGCAGTTCAATATAAAAAAAACGAATTGAGCGCCTTTTGGATTACCGTCCTCCAAAATCTCGTGTCATTTGTTTTGATGAAAAAGGAACTATTGTTATCAAAGCATATCCTGGCAGAAGTTGGAGTAAAAAAACCCCTAAAATCCCTGCGAAACAATCTATTAAAGGTAAAACGGAACTTCTTGGTGCCTATGACTTCCACAATGGGAAACTTTGGGTTCGTTTCTTTAAGAAAAAAACCGCTAAGGAAATTATATTGGTACTTGAGTTCTTGCGTAAACGATATAAAGGATATCGTCTCTATATTATCCTCGATTGCTGGAGAGCACATTGTTCTAAATTACTCAAAGAATATGTCAATCATCAATCCATTACTCTGGTGGAGCTACCTACTAATGCTTCTTGGCTTAATCCCATTGAGCGAATATTCTCTGAAATCCAAAATCAAGTGCTGGCAAATTCAAACTTTCAATCTGTATCCGAAACAAAACAATCTATCAGAAAATATGTTAGAAAAG
>JBFLYA010000454.1 GCA_040757115.1 bacterium
TTTTTGCATTTTGCATTGTAATTTTGATATTTGCATTTTGATATTTACATTAAAGTTCTTCTTGCTATCGCTCTCCCCAAAAGAGGAACCTATTTATGAAAAAGCAATTAGGTTCGCTTTCCTGCTTTTTATTATTCGTGTTCATTCGTGGTTATATATTCCCTCTGTGTTCTCTGTGACTCTGTGGCTATATCCCTGAACGGTTACAACTTTCTCTATTAATTTCTCTTCCTACCACCATCATATTCCAATCCTTTTCTGTCAATTCTTTTTTAATCTCAAGAAATGGATAAAATTCAACTTTCTTAAACCCTGCAACTTCAAGGAAATATTTTATCTCCTGTGGAAATATGAATCTCATTGGATGTGTTTCTAATATTTCCTTTAGCATATTTAGTTTATGCTCCTTCAAGTGCCATACCCTGAAATTGACTTTAACAATATGGTTGATAATATCAACTTCGGGTTGCGAAAATCTGAGAATCGTTTCATTTTTGTTTAACTTTACTTCTTTTGTTACTGGTTTAGGCTTATCAATGAGAACTGCCGGACCGTGCCAGCAGTCAAACAAGAATAATCCGTTAGAGATGAGGCTTTCTCTTGCCAATTTGCAAACATCAGCAATTGCCTTATTGGTTATTTGATAACTCATCACCGCAAACATTGAGATTACCGCATCAAATTTTTTATTCAAGGAGATATTTGTTATATCACCTTTTATAAACTCAATATCAAGTTTTGCCTTTTTAGCTTTATTTGCCGCAACCTCAAGCATTGGTTGAGATTTATCTATGGCGGTGAGATTATATCCCCTTTTTGCGAGGATAAGGGCATGTCCACCAGTGCCACAACCTAATTCAAGAATTGTTTTTGGCTGGTAATTATGTTTTTTAAAAATTGCCTCTATAAAATCACACTCTTTCTCGTAATTTTTATCCTGATACAGGGCATCGTAGAGATTAGCATATTCTTCTCCAAATGGTATCATAAAAATCACCTCCTTAAAACATTCTACAACTTTCAAAGGAAATAATAACATAATTTTATATTTTGGTCAAGG
>JBFLYA010000455.1 GCA_040757115.1 bacterium
ATATATGCTGTAAATACAAGGTGCCAGTGTCTAATGATACCATTAAACTTACGCATTTGATATTGGCCTAATCCTATATGTTGTTTAGAATCTCTATAGAAGGTTTCTGTTAAAACTCGCTTAAAGTAAGTCTCAAGATTCCTTTTACCAGACCAATTTAACTCACTACCAATGATAAAATCGGGTGGTTGATTAATTATGTCTTCTTCAGTTTGTTTGGCTGATATTTCTTTGTTTAGAACCAGACTTACTGAACCAATTTTAGGAATATCTACTGTGATGGGACAAATATAATACTCCTTATCACCTATCTTGGTTGGAGAAGAATATTGATTATGAGGTACTGTCTTTGCCAGATCAGACACCGTATATTTCTTCCCATTATAGTAAATTTTCCGATTGGACTTTATGGAAAAACTAAATTTGAATCCTTTAGCTTTAATTGCCTTGATTACACTATAACAACAATACCAACTGTCTCCTATAACTACTACTTCTACTCCCTTAGGTGGAGTAAAACTCTTTATTAGTCTGATAGCTAACTCAATTTTGGTATGAAATGTTAAATTCTCCTCTTTACAAGTCTCTTCCTTGATATAAGGGAAGAATTCAAAGGGAAATACAAGATCGTCTATTATACATATAGCGGTAACTAAGTTATGTCCTAATACTCTCTTCCTGGAGGTAGTTGAATGATGATAACCAACTTTCTCAATATGTTTGCCTGTTTTATCAATAACAGTGTCATCTATAACAAGATATATCCTTTTTGCCCTAAATTTTGATATGGCGATATTTACCAGTTTTCTTCTGTTTCTACGCAAAGCTCTGGTTAACCAAGGAGATTCTCTAACAAAACGGTTAAGAGAACTTTGATCTTTATTACGACCAAGTTGTTTATTAATGTCTTGAATATTTCGAGATTCTAAACAGAGAATCAATCCTATTACATAAAAACAGAAATTCTGGAATTGAGGTTTACTAAAGTAAGGCTTAAAAATCTCTAAACACTTTAACAAAATATCTGGAATAGTAACTATCATCATATCTATTTC
>JBFLYA010000456.1 GCA_040757115.1 bacterium
GGTTGAATGCAAAATAAAAGTGAGCAGCTAATTTTTAAGTAATTCTTGAATTTTTTCTTTTGATTTTGAGTTGATTTCAAATAATAAATTTTTAATAATTTCAGATTTTTGTTCTTTCTCAAAATAAATGTAAAGTTGTTCTTCTTTAAGATTCCATTCAGCTAAAACAAAATAATTGATATAGGATTCAGGTAAGAATACCTTTTCATTTAAGACGTCAATAAAGGCTTTATGGGTTTGTTCTTTATCCTCTTTTACCTGCCTAAGGAAATAAATCTTAGGTACAAAGTCTCCTTCTCTTTTAGGTTTTGATTCTGGTGGTTGATAACCAGTATATCTTTGAGAGGATAGATTAAACCACTCTAATTTTTCATCAATTTCTGATATTGATTTAAAGTCAAATCTCTTCCAGAATTTTCTGGAGAAGACGCTGTTATTCCCTTCAATAGAGGCCTGAGAAAAAGGTCTTCTTGGGACAGAAAAGATAGGTATAACTTGGTTTTCTAAAAGAAACTTCATTGTGCGGGAGATGTTTCTCTTCCCCGATGCTGAACCAATAGTAGCCAAAGAATTATCTATCTTTATAAAATCTGGTTTTTCAAAGTTGTGGAAAAAGTCTTGAGAGGATTTAATAAACTCATCAGCTGTTTGACTTAAGACTCGCTTAAAATAACGGAATCTTGGCTCTTTCTTAAAGGAGAAGGCAATAAAGTTTAAGGGTTCGGTTCTTCCTGTAATATATTTTTCACCCACAAAGTCTGATTCCATGACCCTTCCTCCTAAGAGATGGTAGATGGTATATTCAGGATAGCATAGATATTTGGCTGCTCCTTTGTGTGTGTTTTCCTTTCTCTTTGTAGAGAGACCTAAATCAGCTAAGATTTGACCAATGGTTCTTAAGGGTGGACAGATAAGATGAGGATATCTTTTCTGCCACTCTTGATTAATTGCTGTAGCTCCGAGATAAAATTGACAAGGGTCTGTTTTAAGATCATGGTAGATTGTCTTGATTCTTTTCTCATCGGCTTTTGTCCATTT
>JBFLYA010000457.1 GCA_040757115.1 bacterium
CAAATAAAAGGGGGAATTAAAAAATGGCTCTTACGGGTGTGCAAATATTTAAAAAATTACCACAAACAAATTGTAAGGAATGTAACTTTCCAACCTGCCTTGCCTTTGCGATGGCATTAGCCTCGGCTAAAACCGAGATTGAGAAATGTCCTTATGTCTCAGAGGATGTTAAATCTGAATTAGCAGAAGCCTCTGCTCCTCCAATACGCGGGGTAAAAATTGGCTCAGGTGAGACCGCAATTACGATTGGTGAAGAAACCGTCCTTTTCCGCCATGAAAAACGGTTTGAACATCCAACCGCCTTTGGAGTTCTAATCACGGATGAAGAAAATGAAACAGAGATAACAAGGAAGATAAAGGCATTAAATGAAACGAAATATCTACGCGTTGGAGTAGAATTAAAACCCGAATTAGCCGCTTTGAAAAATACCTCTAAAAATAAAGAAACATTTATGAAATTAGTTAATACCGCCAGAGATTCAGTCAGCGGTTGTCTGATGCTGATGAGTGAAGATGTGGAGATATTAGGAGAGGCGGCAAGATTATGTAAGGATAAAAGACCAATTCTTTATGCGGCGACATCAGATAATTATCAAAAAGTCGCACAGATTAGCAAGGAAAATAATTGTCCGATTGTTGCCAGAGGAAATGGTCTGGAAGAACTGGCGACACTCACAGATAATTTAGTCAAAACCGGGATTAAGGATATAGTCTTAGATTCAAATCCATCAACCTTAAAACAGGCTTATGAAGACCAGATATTCACTCGCAGGCTTTCATTACTTAAAGCCTTTCGTCCCTTAGGATTTCCAACAATTGCTTTTCCTTGTGAGATGGCGGATAATCTAATGGAGGAAAGTCTAATCGGCACAGTGTTTATCTCAAAATACGCCGGGATAGTGATTTTTTCAGATATTCAACCTCACCACATGTTACCTCTTTTAGTCTATCGCTTAAATCTCTTTACCGACCCACAACGACCATTGACGATGGATGAAGGAATCTACGAATTTGGCAATCCGGATGCGAATTCTCC
>JBFLYA010000458.1 GCA_040757115.1 bacterium
TTTTTCACGCAAAGGACGCAAAGGTAATTTTTTCCCTTATTCCCCTTTGCGTTCTTTGCGTGCTTGGCGTGAAACTTCCTTAAACACATACTTAAGGTAATAACTTATTACCTTGTTCCCTCATATAGCTGTTTTCTCTTTGCCTCTAACAAATCTTCTTCCAACCCTAAGAATTCTGCGGCACAGATAATCCTTTTATTTAACTTTTCGGCGATAGTTAGAGCCTCTTTTAACTTATCTCGCCATTTTAGTTTTCGGACATAATGATGGTCGATAATAAAGTCTTTTATCCTTGTTTCTTTAATAATCCTGATTATATTTGGAATGATATTTTGAAATGGAAATGTCATTGGACCATCAAAGATAACCACCTCTGGGTTTTGTTTTAAGATAAAATCAACCTGGCAGTCGAGATTTCCTCCTTCAATGTCTGATGTATGGACTAATTTAGATGAACCATCGGTAATAGACACCTCAGTCACATATCCCAATCTATCTATATTTCCATGAGGCACCGCGGCAGAGAAGGTAATTTTAGTTTTACCAAACGCAAATTCCTTGCCATCAGAATAATTTAGATTCTCAATCCCTTTAATCATCTCTAAAAATTCTGCGGCTCTTGTTTTTTGACTTTGATTTATATTTAAAGTTGGATGTTTAACGAAGATAATTTTATTGCCATAGAGTTCTGGATATGAAGGGTTATAATGGTCATAATGATAATGAGTGATAATCAGCACATCTGATTTTTTAGCATATTCTTTAATTACTTCCCAATGTTGTGCTTCTCGCTCTAATTCAATGGGATGAGGAGGAAGTCCTGATTTTATTGGGGCTAAAGATACGGCTGGGTCAATGACTATCTTTAAATCGCTGGTCTCAACATAAGTTGCCATTGACCTTGTGCCTAAAGAATCAAAGGCTAATGGAAGTATTTTCATCGGATTATTTCCCTGTGAAATTTGACTACCCGTAACCGTTCAGGTGGTAATTTACCGCAGAGACGCAGAGGAACAGAGAAGATAT
The DNA here is from genome assembly GCA_040757115.1 of bacterium. Classification (NCBI taxonomy): domain Bacteria; species bacterium. The sequence goes on from JBFLYA010000458.1 coordinate 1,027, forward strand.
GGAAAT
>JBFLYA010000459.1 GCA_040757115.1 bacterium
ATATGGAGATAAGATAATAGAAATAGATTGAAATTTATAGAAATAGGTAGAAATTGATTGTGGAAAACAACAAATTTCTATAAATTTCTATTAGTTTCTACTAATTTCAATTTTTTTAATAATATCTTCCTATCTTCTTAATCTCCACATCTCCTTTTGTTACACCACCTGAACGCTTACGAAAATTGAGCATAGAGATTAGAGATTGGAGATTAGAGATTAGCAAGAGTGCAGGTTCTAATTCACTAATTCTCTAATCTCTAATTAACTATTTTTCAGGAGAAGGACTTGCATAATTTAAAAGATGAGATAGAACATGGCAAACGAATCTCAGATAAAGCAGAATTTATCTGGGGGCAGGCAACTAAAGCTGGCCAGTTAAGGGTAGAACGCAGAAGTTATCTCTTAACATCATTAGCAGAAATTAATACGGCTGAAAAAACCCTTGAATTAGGCTGTGGCACTGGTGAATATACATCAAGATTATCACCATCTTCAAAAAAGATAATTGCCATTGATATTTCATTACCATTAATCCAGCAGGCAAAACAAAAATTACCAGATGTCAATTTTATCATTGCCGATGCTGAGAATTTACCATTTAAAGAAGGTATTTTTGAGGCGGTCGTTGGGAATGCCGTTTTACACCATCTTAATTTAGACAAGGCATTAGAAGAGATGAAACGGGTCTTAAAACCAGGTGGTAAAATCGCCTTTACTGAACCAAATATGCTTAATCCACAAAATCTCGTTGTCAAGAATATAAAATTCATCAAAAAATTAGTGGGTGAATCGCCTGATGAACAAGCATTCTTCAGATGGCAAATATCACGAATCTTGATAAATAAAGGATTTAATGATGTCGTGGCAAGACCGTTTGACTTTTTACATCCAGTTACGCCGACACCATTGATTTCGCTTGTGAATATTGTGGGTAAGTTATGCGAAAAGATGCCCATAATCAAGGAGATTGCCGGCTCGCTGATGATAAAAGGAAATAAGCAGTAGTTGG
>JBFLYA010000460.1 GCA_040757115.1 bacterium
TTAATGTGGGTGGATCAGGAGGGCTACTTGGTCCATTAGTAAAATTCCATTCCGAAGACCATGAACTCCAGCCTAATGAATTACCTGCCTTCACTCGCCACCAGTACTGAGTGCCATTATCCGGAAAGCCAGTTATGTTTACTCCTATATAATTTCCAATAGTTTTATCAAACACAAGTTTAGTAAATCCGCTGTCTAATGATACCTGTAACCAATAATTATTTGCTCTGGGGGAAGGATTCCATCTGAATTGAACTACAGTTCCAGGAGCATTAGAACCATTTGGAGGAGAGCTTAATGTGGGTGGATCAGGAGGGCTACTTGGTCCATTAGTAAAATTCCATTCCGAAGACCATGAACTCCAGCCTAATGAATTACCTGCCTTCACTCGCCACCAGTACTGAGTGCCATTATCCGGAAAACCAGTTATGTCTACTCCTATATAATTTCCAATAGCTGACGATTTCACTTGCTATTGTTGATAACCCTATATTATTTAGTAGCAATGCTACAGCAATTATAGATAAAATCTTTTTCATTTACTCTCTTCCCCTTTATTTTGAGAGTAGCAAAAATTTTCAACCTGTGAAATAGGTCGAATTTTTTTGTAAGCTGATTAAACAGATTACATTTTTTTATTGTAAGCGGATTGAACGGATTGAGCGGAAAAAAATAAAAAAATCTGCTCAATCTGCTAAATCCGCTTACTATTAAATCCCCTTACTATTAAAAATTTGTCGCACGGATTAAACGGATTTATTTATTTTTTCCCATTTTTTTCCGCTTAATCCGCTTACTCACTTAATCTCCCTATCTCCTTTTCGGACACCAAGTAGAGTGGTATAATTTTGTTTTCCCAGGTCGACCTATTTCACAGGTCGAAATTTTTTCTTTACATTTATCTACAAAATATGGTATAATAAATTCCGAACTTTGGAACTTAACGGATGGAGGTGAATTATGTGCAGAATTATAGCCATTGCTAATCAAAAAGGTGGTTGTGGAAAAACG
>JBFLYA010000461.1 GCA_040757115.1 bacterium
CCGACCCTTACTTATACCCACACAGGTCGAAACTTTTCGACCTGTGAAATGAAAGAAATGAAATAGGTCGACCTGGGAAAACAAAATTATACCACACTACTTGGTGTAAGAAAAGGAGATAGGGAAATTAAGTGAGTAAGCGGATTAAGCGGAAAAAATGGGAAAAAATAAATAAATCCGTTTAATCCGTGTGACAAATTTTTAATAGTAAGGGGATTTAATAGTAAGCGGATTTAGCAGATTGAGCGGATTTTTTTTATTTTTTTCCGCTCAATCCGTTCAATCCGCTTACAATAAAAAATGTAATCTGTTTAATCAGCTTACAAAAAAAATTCGACCTATTTCACAGGTCGAACTTTTTGTTGACACATCCTCAATTCCGTGGTAAAATATTTCGTAAATAACCCAAAGAGGAGGTAATATCCAAAATGGCAAAAAAACAGATACCGGTCAGTAAAATAACCCTCCTGCTCCTGATAGGGGCTATGGCTATGTCCTGTCCAGCCCCATCCCTGGCAGCACCATCTCTTCCTGATTCGCCCATCATCGAGATAGACACAGGCGGGCATAAGGCAAAAATCAATGATATTTTCTTCACCAATGACGGTAAATATCTTGTATCTGCCTCTGATGACAAGACCGTGCGGGTATGGGATATACATACCGGCAAGACCGTCCGCATCATTCGCGGGCAGATTGGGCAAGGACATGAGGGTAAAATATATGCTGCCGCCCTATCGCCGGATAATAGATGGCTGTCCATGGGCGGATGGTTTACAGGGATGCCTGAAGAAAGGGATGCAATCCGCCTCATCGATTTCAGCACAGGCAAGGTTAAACAACTGCTCAAGGGACACAGCAATGTTATTCTGGGGCTTGCCTTCTCATTTGATAGCAGGCTCCTGATTTCATCCAGCGCTGATACCACCGCCCGGATATGGGAGATAAAAACCGGCCAGTGCCTGCATACCTTGAAAGGACACAGCCAGTTTATCTATGCCGCTGCCTTT
>JBFLYA010000462.1 GCA_040757115.1 bacterium
TGTGGAAAACAACAAATTTCCATAAATTTCTATTAGTTTCTATTAATTTCAATTTTTTTAATAATATCTCCCTATCTCCTTAATCTCCACATCTCCTTTTGTTACACCACCTGAACGCTTACCAGAACTCTAAGAAGTTGAAAAAAATAGGAGGTTTTAGATGCTTAAGATATTTTTAAATGGTGTATTTAATGAAAATCCTATATTTAGATTAGCCTTAGCCTTATGCCCTTCTTTAGCCGTGTCTAATACGGCATTTAATGGATTGGGAATGGGTTTATGTGTTTTATTTGTGATTACTTCGTCAAATGTTATTGTCTCATTAGCCCGAAATGTTATTCACCATAAAATTAGAGTGCCGGCATATTTAACGATAATTGCTGTTCTGGTAACTTTAGTTGAATCTTTCCTTCATGCCTATCTGCCGGCATTATATGCTTCCTTAGGTATGTTTATTGCCTTAATTGTTGTCTTTGCTATTATTTTAGCCCGAGCTGAGGTATTTGCCTCTAAAAATCCGGTTGGAAAATCATTTCTGGATGGTCTGGGGATGGGAACAGGTTTTACCCTGGCAATGGTCGTGTTAGGAGTTATTCGTGAAATTCTTGGTTCAGGGTCTATCTTTGGATATGATGTTATGGGACATAACTTTAAACCAGTATTGATGATGCTTTTCTCTCCCGGGGCATTTTTATTGGTCGGACTATTAATGGGATTTTTTAATTGGTATGAGCGAAGGTTTACTCTACAGTGTAAAAAATAAAAGGATTCGGGATTGGGGATTCGGGACTCGGGCTTCGGGAATAAAAGAATCCCCGAACCCCGAAATCCGAATCCCGATTTTCAGGGGAAACGGACATGAGCCAGGGCTCACAAAGAGCAATGAAAATGGGAGAAGGACAACCCCCTAACCCCCTTTATTAAGGGGGAATATGTGTTCTAAACCAGAGGATACGAGTCTGTGGATACTATACTAATTCGCTAATCTCTAATTCACTAATTCGCT